>JAGXTE010000045.1 GCA_018334095.1 Nitrosarchaeum sp. | reverse complement strand
CCTGTAGGACATATTTCCTGACAAGCCATACAAACTGTACAATCATGTTCTCGAATTGGTTGTGATTTGTCAGTGTGATCTAATCGTTCATCTTGTTCAGTTTTTCCAGTACCTTCAAAGACTTTACCAACTACATCTTTAGCTGGAATATCTTGTTCGGTTCTATACCACTGAAATGTTTGAACTGGACATACACTCATGCATGATCCAGCTGCAATACAAGAATCCCAATCGACTGCAACTGTTGTACCATGAATACCAAGAGGAACTTGTTCTTCTCCTCTTGCTTCATACGCGGCTTTTACATCTTCATTTGAAAATGCTGCACCATCTGGATTTCCTTTGCCCCAAATCCAATGAAAGTTCTCGCCATTTCCATGACTAGTTTTTCCAACTGGTTTTTGGTCGTGACAAAAATCTTCTGGTATTACTAAATCGGCCATACAAAACATTGATCTGAATATTATTTAAAGCTAGACAAAATTAGTCGAGACTAAACTAGAATAGATCTTAATTTTCTGAATAATTTAACTAAAAATATGAAATTATAATAAAGAAAATTAAATAAAAAATCTAATCGTGTGCATGTGGATTAGCAGTACCTGCTTCTATTTTCACATAAGTTCCTGCAGCTTTCTCATGAGCTTCCAAGTTTGATTGATCAACTTTGATAGCTTGAGGAGGACAAACAGAAACGCATGCCATACACCATATGCAATCATGTTCTCTGATTGGATCGGCTTTATCAGTTAGATCTTTTCGTTCTTCTTTAACTGAACTTCCAGTTCCAGCAAAAGTTGCGTTTATTGCTTCAGTGCCTGGAATATCTTTTTCAGTTCTATACCACTGAAAAACTTGTACTGGACATGCTTCAATACATGCACCATCTGCAACACAAGAATCCCAGTCAACTGCAACCATTGTACCGCTAACACCTAATGGAACTTGTTTTTCACCACGAGCAGCATAAGCAGCTACAACATCGGCATCAGCAAATACTTCAGCTTGTGATCCATCAGTATTTTTTGTTTTACCAGGACCCCAAACCCAATGAAAGTTTTGGCCGTCTGAGTGACTAATTTTTCCAATTGGTTTCAATCCTTCTGGGAAATTTTCTGCTATTGGCATAGACCAACTTTCTTTGAGATATTATTTAAAGCTAGACAAAATTAGTCGAGACTAAACTTAACTATAATAAAAGACCTGCGCTCATCTTCATTTAAAATTTCCTTACGTTCATATCGTTTGAAGAATAATTACAAAAAATGGATATTATCAAATTTGATGTGTATAGAGGTCCAAACATTGGCGTTTACATAAACGCAAATGATGATTTTCTTTTGCTTCCTATGGGTTTTGCTCAAACTAAAGCTGAAAAACTTGCAGAATATCTAAAGACTGAAATTGTTTATTCTTCTGTTGCAAATACTCGTCTTTTAGGAGCATTAATCGTAATGAATAACAATGGAATTTTACTTCCAAAGACTGCGTATATGGATGAATATGAATTTCTAAAAAAAGAAACAAAGATGGAAATTGGTGTATTGGATTCAAAATATTCTGCACTTGGTAATGTAATTTGTGCTAATGATAAAGGGGCTGTGGTATCACCATGGTTATCAAAAGATGATTGTAAGACAATTGAACAGGTATTAGGAGTAGAAGTTTTGCAAAAAAGAATTGCTGGTTTTAATCAAACAGGGGCAGTAATGGTTGCAAATAATTCAGGTGCTGCAATTCACCCAGAAGCTGATGAAGAAGACATGAAGACATTTGCAAATATAATGGGCGTAAAAATAGAACAAACCACTATCAATAATGGTATTCCATATGTTATGTCAGGAATAGTTGTGAATAATCATACGGTAGTTGTGGGATCCTTAACTAGTGGTCCTGAAATTATGATGTTAACTAGAGCATTTCTAAATTAAGGATAGATTTTGGATCATCTGTAAGCTTTTCAATTTCGATTTGAGATTCTGTTCCATCTAACATGTTTCGTAAAACAACTTTACTTTGTTCGAGTTCTTTAGGAGCTACTATAATACAATATTTTGATTCAGATGCTTGCTCAATTTGTTTTTTCAAGTTTTTCCCAGATAGATCAATATCAGTAGAAATATTGTTTAATCTTAGTAATGATGCAATACTAATTGCTACCTTTTGCATATCTTCATTAATGTACAAAACTGAAATACGTTTTTGTTTTGTTTCTGCAACAATTCCTTGTTCTTGCATTGTAAGCACAATACGTTCTACACCCCCTGCAACACCCGCAGCTCCAATGTCATCTCTTCCAAATGCTTTTGTCAATGAATCATAACGACCTCCACCAGCTAATGCACCCAATTTTGAATTTTTGTCAAATACCTCAAAGACCATTCCGGAATAGTAATCGAGTCCTCTGACTATTCCAAAATTTATGCGTGTATTTGCAACTCCTCTGTTTTCTAAAGAAGAGAATAATTGTTTTAGTTCATCCCATGATTTTAAATTTGTTGTATCAATTTTTGATTCTACTTCCAAAATATTTCCTTTGATTTGTGAAAATTCTAAAATTTTTTCTAATTTGCTTTCATCATATCTGTCCTTGAATTCATTTAGAATGTCTTGCTTTGATTTCTTTTGTATTTTATCAATTGCTCTGAGCATATCAGATACTAAAACAGTATCTTTGGAATCAAAAGTTTGATTGATAAATGATTCAACTAAATTTCTATGATTGATATCAATTGTAATATTTTTGAGCAATAATGAATCAAATAATCTAGAGGTTAATTCAATAATTTCAGCATCAGATTCTAATCCAGGTTTTCCATAAATTTCTACATCCCATTGATGAAAATATCGATATCGTCCCTTTTGAGGTTCATCGTATCGAAACACCCCACCAAAAGCAGATATTTTTGCAGGCAATCTCATTGATTTTTGCATAGAAGCATATCTTGTCAAGCCTACTGTAAAATCAAAACGTAATGCTATTTCTCGATCTCCTTTATCTTTAAAATAATAAATTTCATCTCGTATTGCAGGTCCTGACTTTGTTTCTAGAACAGATAGTAATTCAATTGGGGAGGGATCCATAAATGAAAAACCATAAAGATCAGATAATTTTTTAAAATGATTTCTGATGTGTTCGATATTTGCATTTTCCTGATACTCAAAATCTTTCATCCCACGTGGTAATTCCAAGGTAATTGTGTTGTTAATAGTATGAATTTAGATATTTCTGTAACAACTATGCAAAACTAGGCAGTTTTTCAAATCTTTCTTCTAAAAATGGTATAACTAATTATATAATATTTACAAATAAATAAAATTAAAACTAAAAATTCAAGTTTGATTATTTTGGTAATTTTTACAACAATATATATTAGAATAATATTTTCATATGTTTAACATAAGGTAGATTTAATTTCAATTAATTGCAAATTCCTTGAAGTCATCTTCCTTATGTTAGATATAATTTTAAAATTCAATATTAAAAAATCATGTAAATTTGATTAATTCATTATAAAACAAGTCACTAGAATGTAATTTAATGACCATCTAAATTAATAATTAGCAAGATTTCAAAAATATGATTGAGTTACAAATTTTTAGAACATGCAACTGATGCCTTCATCGAAGTAACTGCAAAAGATCTCAAAGAAGCATTTTTAGTTTCTGCAAATGCTGTAATTAATATCACATTAGATCAAGATAAAGTAAATGAAATTGAACAAAAAGAGATTACTGCGTATGGAAAAGACCTAAACTATCTTTTATTTAGTTGGTTAGAAGAAGTCACCTTTGTTTTAATCACTGAAGGGTTTGCAATTAAAAGAATAGAACTTGAAATTAATGAAGATAAAGGCTATAAAATTAATGCCAAAGCTTATGGTGAACCACTTGATTTTCTAAAACATAATTTCAAGGTAGAAATTAAAGCGCCCACATTTTATGAAATGAAAATTGAACAAAAAGATGGTGTGTTTATGAGATTTCTACTTGATCTTTGAATTTGGTGAAATTTTATTATCAAATCCATAGAAGAAATTATCCGCGTTTTTTAAAAGCAAAGATGTTCATCTCACATTATGCGCATAGAATTAGCTGTATTTTTGATGTTTTCACTAAGTGTTCTTATGATTGCTCCTGCGTATGCTAGTGTTACTTCTCTATCATTAGAAAATAATTCATACACTAAAGATGAAAAACCTGTATTTATTGGAAATGAACAAGAGGGTAACAAATCAGTTTTTGTTATTGTATATGATTCAGCAGGCGATTCAAAGGGAATGCTTTCTGATCCATCTTCAGAAAATGATGGTACATTTTCGACACTGCCTAGAGAAACTGTATCAAAAATATTTAATTCTAAGGGATTATACAATGCAACAGCATTTACGGTTGATCAAAAAGTAGAAGATGGTTTTACAATTAAAATAGAATATGATGGAAGTAAGATTTTTGTCGTACCAGACTTTGTACTAAAATTAAATACAATCGCAGATCAAATAGTTGAAGAAAAAAAGACAGTGACTTTCACTGCAACATTAACTGAATCACTTACAGGTACAGCATTTAGTCTTGAAAAAAATCCGCCAGTTGGTGCATCAATTGATAGTAAAACTGGAAAATTCTTGTGGACTCCTACTGAATCTCAGGGTCCTGCAACATACGTTTTTGATATTGTAGTAAAAAAAGGAGTAGTTGAAGATAGAAAAACTTTGAAAATTACTGTAACTGAACCAGCTGCTCCAATATCACAACCAAAACCAGAACCAAAAAGCGAGCCAGAACCTGTACTAGAAGAACCAGAGATAGAGGAACCTGAACCGACAGGATTAGCGTCTTTTGTTGATCCTACAAGAGATCCGCAGTCATATGTTGACAGATACAATAACGAACCAAGTTACAAGAAATGGTTTGATGAAAACTTTCCAGAATATTCCTCAATATATCAAGCCGTAGGTTTAGAAGAACCAAAAGGATTAGCGTCTTTTGTTGATCCTACAAGAGATCCGCAGTCATATGTTGACAGATACAATAACGAACCAAGTTACAAGAAATGGTTTGATGAAAACTTTCCAGAATATTCCTCAATATATCAAGCCGTAGGTTTGGAAGAACCAAAAGAGATAGCTCCTTTTGTTGATCCAAACTTAGATCCACAATATTATATTGATAGATACAATAACGAACCAAGTTACAAGAAATGGTTTGATGAAAACTTTCCAGAGATGACAATTTATGATGCAGTGGGATTAGAGGAACATGAAATCAAAGAACCAGAAAGCGGACAATGTGGGGCAGGAACAGATCTAGTTGATGGCATATGTACAATAGTTGATAATCCACAAGGAGGAGGATGTCTAATTGCTACTGCAGCGTATGGTTCTGAGATGACGCCACAGATACAATTACTCAGAGAAATCAGAGACAGTAAAGTGATGAGTACATCAGCGGGTGTTTCATTTATGACTGGATTTAACCAATTTTACTATTCATTCTCACCTACAATTGCAGATATGGAAAGAGAAAACCCAGTGTTTAAAGAAATGGTAAAAATTGGAATTACACCAATGTTGTCATCATTATCCATAATGTCAGTAGCTGATACAGAACAAGAAATAGTTGGATATGGAATTGGAGTAATTCTAATGAATATTGGAATGTATTTCGTAGCACCAGTCATGTTATTTTTTGGTATTAAAAAGGCAAAAACACGACTAAGTTTTTAATCATAATGAATACTATTACAAACATGGGCAAGCTAAGTAGAAATCTTAGAATCTGCGGTGATTGTGGAATTGTTTACACGTCTGTCAGCATGACAAAATACATTGATCAGTGTCCGATATGTCATTCTAGAAGATATGAAGCCATGCCAATTAAAACAGAAAAAGATTAGAAAAATACTGTAAAAAAATTATTCTAAATTCAACATAGATTTTTTAATAGAAACGAATTGATGAGAATTATTGTCAGATGATCCTGAAATTGAGAAAATAAAACAAAGAAAACTAGAAGAGATGCTTAGACAACAGAATCAACCTCATATTCAACCAGGAATAGTTGATCTAAATAATACAAATTTTGATCAAGTAATTTCTGCGGATAGTCCTACATTAGTTGATTTTTGGGCAGATTGGTGTGGTCCATGTAAAAGCATGCATCCAATATTTGAAAGTCTTTCAAAAAAATATACAAACATAAAATTTGCGAGAGTTAATGTAGATCAAAATCAAAATATTGCAATGAAATTTGCAGTTCAGTCAATTCCAATGTTTATCATGTTCAAATCTGGACAAATAGTTGATAAAATGATGGGTGCTGTTGGTGCCCCGGGAATACATATGATTTGTAAAAAACATTCAAACTAGTAAGCGTAAGATGCATCTTTTTTACGTTGAATTTCTATAATTTCATTGAAAATTTCTTGTTCTTCTGAGCTTAGTTTGTGCATAAATTTAGCAAGAATTTTTTTTGCCTCATGTGAAGGAGGAAAAGTATAGAATACTTCTTCTTCAAAGATTTGTCTACCGATTGTTATGCCTTGAACTGAACATGCAACCTCTTGTCCTGTTTTTGCCAAGGTTACAGTTTTTTTATCTAATTGAAGTTGGTGTACTAGACCAATTTTTCTTCCATCTTTATTCATAAAGGGGACTTTTTGTTTCAATGTTCCAACATCAATTCGGATTCCAAATACAGCAGGGTCTGTATTTCTAAAAACATAGCCTTTGAGGAATGTGAATTTAGAAATTGGAGTTAGTTCTGCAAATATTGCATCATCTTCATTTGCGGTATCTTCACTTACCCATGCATTGTAGTTATCAATTAAGCTGTAAATTATTTTATCTTCAAAAATTTTGATATGACCACTTTCAGATTCTTCTTTTGCATCAGGAAGAATTTTCACATTAAATGCCAAAACAACTCCCAAATGTCGGTCATTTTCTTTTATTGCTCTAGTTTCCATTATGTCACGGCGATTAACAGGTCCAATGTCGGCTTTTGATATCGGTACTTGAGAACGTCGTAGCATCTCTACTATTGCCTCAAGTGAACCTATAGTATCACATTTTAAAACAACACCGTTAGTCTCAGTATCAATAAACACTGATTTCATTTCAGATTCAATTAGTTTGGTATATTTTTTAACATCATCTTCATTTGATGCGACATAAAGAGTACTGCCTGGTAAAACTCCTTCAAGGTCAGGGGATGCAATTTTGAGTCCTGCAGCTGCATCGACGCTTTGCACTGGTTTGAATTTATCTCTAGGGTCTCTCATTTCATCAAGTGGTTTTGGTAATAGAATTGCTTTTGGTTTTGTTATAATGACAGAATCTCTTTTTGCAACCACAATCGTATCAGTTTTTTTTATACTTCCATCAATCAAAATTATATTTGCTGTATGTCCTAGTCCTATCTCCTCATTAACTTCAAGTACGATTCCCCTTGATTCTTTTTCTTTCTGATCTAATCTTTTTTGCAAATATTGCTGAGTTAATCCAACTAATACTGCAAGTAATTCAGGTATTCCAACTCCAGATCTTGCAGAAATTGGTACAATTGCAATCTCAGATTTAAAATCTTTAACTCGATAAAATGCTTCTGATTGATAACCCAAAATAGATAGAGTTCCCACAACATCATAGATTTTTTGATCAAGATCTGTTTGAATAAACTGATCTTGTTCTTTGATTGCTTTTGTAATAAATTTAGTATCTGATTTTCTCCATCCTGATATTTGATCACATTTGTTTAGTGCAACAACGAATGGAACTTTTCTACTTTGTAGAATTTTTAGACTTTCATTTGTTTGAGGTTGAAATCCTCTGTTAACATCAACTACAAGTATAGCAATATCAGCTGCAGAACCACCTCGTGCTCTGAGATTTGTAAAAACTTCATGTCCAGGTGTGTCAATAACTAGAATTCCAGGTACCTGATTTTCTGATTCTTGTAATTTTTTGTATAATGGTCCACATGTTTCTTTAATTGTTTCAGTAGGAAGAAAACTTGCTCCTATATGTTGAGTAATTCCACCGGCTTCTCTACCTTGAACTCCAGTACCTCTAATTCTATCTAAGAGAGATGTTTTACCAGAGTCTACGTGACCTAAAACTACCACGATGGGTTGACGAATTTGCAATCAGATCACTCAAATGCTACCCTCGATTCGTGATCAAAACTTTCTTGTGAATCAGACGCATGAATGATATTGTCACTAAATCCTAATCCAAAATCTCCACGAATAGAACCAGGTGCTGCTTCAAAGGATTTTGTTGCACCAATCATAATTCGCGTGGTTGCAATTGCATTGTTTCCTTCGATTATTGCTGCAACTACGGGTCCAGATGTGATAAATGATGTCAGTTCGCCAAAAAATGGTTTATCTTTATGTACACCATAAAAATTTTCAGCTTGTTTTTGTGTGAATGTAAACATCTTTAATTTTAAAAGTTTGAATCCCTTTCTTTCAAATCTTGCAATAACCTCACCAGTAAGTTTTCTAGCTACTGCATCTGGTTTTACAATGAAAAGAGTTTGTTCAGTCAATTTTATTTCTTGTGTTGAATTCCGCCTTTAACGTACTTTTTGGTCCACTTTAATTTTCTTGGATCACGTTTTAGTTCTAGAGCATTTTTCTTGCATTTTGCTGAACAGAACCATAAAACGGTTCCATCATTTTTTGCAAGCATTGTACCTGAACCTTTTGCAACAGGTCTAGCACAAAAACTGCATGGTTTAACTAAAAGACTCATCTATTTCACCTAATGAATTTTCTTTGCTTCTCTCTCGGTTTCTCTTAACATAAGAATTTCTCCTATTCTAACAGAACCTTTAACATTTCTTGTAAGAATTCTACCTTTATCCTTACCAGAAAGAACTTTTACTCTAACTTGAATAACTTCGCCTGCAATACCAGTCCTACCAACAATTTGAATAATTTCAGATTGAGTTACGTCGTCAGTTGTAGTACTCATTTGCTAGACTTTCCACCTTTAATTTTAGCAATTGCTGAGACAACTTGGTCAACTATGTGTTGTGCATCACCAGCATCTAAAATTGCTGCAGCGGCAGAAGTAATGTCAATGCCCAAAGACTTTCCTAATTCCTGTTTACTTGGAACAAATGCATATGCTGCACCTTGTTCTTCACATAAAATAGGAAGATGTGCTACTACTTCTGGTGGTTCAACATCTTCAGCGATAACGATAAGTTTGCTTGTACCTCGTTCAATGGCTTTTGTTGCCTCATTGGTTCCTTTCTTTACTTTACCACTGGTAGATGCAACTCTAACAGCTTCCAAGATTGGATTTACCAGTTCTTCTGGCGTCTCAAATTTTACATAATAAGCTTTACCCATACTATGTCACCCTTTAGGGATCATTCTCCATTCCCATCATGCTATGGATTGGTTTTAAAAGTGTTATCGGAAATGACAGACTTGACTTTTTGAATGTATTTTGACATCAAAGTGTCTAGTTTTTGCTGACTTTCAGATTCTCCGTATATTCTAATGATAGGTTCCGTACCACTTGGTCTTATCATAACCCAGTTTTTAGAATCTATTGTAATTTTGATTCCATCGGTCATATCAGAATTAGGAAACTCTTCTTTTAGTGATTTTATTAGTTTTTTAGAATCATCATGAGAACATGCAACTTTATCTTTTGTTGTAAAAGAGGGAGGAAGTTCAGAAATTAATTCAGATAGTGTTGTTTCTGATTTTGCTAAAAGATCCATCATTAAAGCTAAAGCCATACAACCATCTCTTACCTCATTATGTTTGCCAAACATAAATCCCCCATTTTCTTCAAAACCAATTAATGCGTTTGTAGACACCATCTTTCGTGATACTTCTACACTTCCAACTTTAGTTCGAATTACTTTTGAATTAAATTCATTTGCAACAAGTTCTATATTTGAACCAGAATTCAAACAAGTGATAACTAGAGAATTAGGATTTTTTTGTAAAATAAATTTTGTAAGAACTAGAGCAGATTTATCACCAGTAAGAATATCACCGTTATTATCACAAAATATACTTCGATCACCATCACCATCAAACGCAATTCCAAAATCTGCATTATTTTTTTTAACTGATTTGGAAAGTTCAGAAAGATTTTGAGGAGTAGGTTCAGAACCACGTCCAGGAAATTGTCCATCAATTTTATCATTAATTAAAAACATTTCACATCCTACTGATTTACAAAATATAGGGGCAGTAACTGCTTGGGTTCCATTTCCTAAATCTAAAACAACTTTCAGATGTTTCGATTTTATCTTCTGGGAATCTATATGAGAAATTATTCCATTAATATAAACATCAATTGCTCTGTTGTCTTTACCTGTAATTCCAAATTTAGTTGGATTTTTTATCCAATTTTTATTCAAAAAAATATCTTCGATTACTAATTCATCATCTCGTGGTATTTCTACACCGTCTTTTGCAGCGGGTTTAATTCCATTATATTGTGGAGGGTTATGAGATGCAGTAATCATAATTCCACCAGAATATCCAAGTTTCTTTACAGCATATTCAAGACATGGAGTTGGTACAAGTCCCGCGTTATTGCAGTCAAGTCCGGTATAATTTATTGCAGAACATACAACTTTTGCAATTATTTGACTTGATTCTCTTCCATCATATCCAACCAATATTGGTCCTGATTTGAAATAAGTTGCAACTGCTAATGTCATATCATGTACAAATTCTAAGCTAAAATCTTCAGAAAAAACACCGCGAACGCCATTTGTTCCAAAAAATTTTGCCATACTTAACTTCAATAATAGATAAATTTGTGTTTAATGGCAAGTCCGATGCGGGAGTCGCCCAGCCTGGTCAAAGGCGTAGGGCTTAGGACCCTATCTCTTAGGAGTTCGTGGGTTCAAATCCCACCTCCCGCATCGGTTGTATTTTTCTGTGAATGATTAATAATGAGAAAATAGTGATCAAAAAAAGTTATGAAAAAGACAGTAATTGGCATTACAGTAGTTGGCAAAGATAGAGAGGGAATAGTTGCAGCATTTACTAATTTTGTATTTGAAAACGGTGGAAACATTGAAAAAGTAAATCAAAATGTTGTCAAAGGTCTTTTTGGAATGTATCTTGAGGCATCATTTACAAAGATAGTAAATGTAAAAAAGTTTGATTCTGGAATTCAATTATTATCAAAAAAAGAGAAAATGGATGTAAGTACACATCATGAAACAAATTCTGAAAAAAATATTGCTATACTAGTTACAAAAGAACCACGATGTCTAGAAACAATACTTGATGCTGCCAAAAAGAAATCATTGAAAGGATGTATTTCAGTAATAATAGGTACTGAAAAAACATTAGAACCAATAGCAAAAAAAGCAAGAATCCCATTTATTACAATCTTAGAATCAAATCAAGAAAAAGCTGAAGAAAAAATATTAGAAATTTGTAAAAAATATGAGATTGATCTAATTGTTCTTGCAAGATATATGAAAATACTTAGTCCAAATTTTGTGTGGAGGTATCCAAATAGAATAATCAATAT
>JAGXTE010000044.1 GCA_018334095.1 Nitrosarchaeum sp. | reverse complement strand
TTAAATCTTAAATAGTTAAAGTAACTATAAGAATTAATGCCGAAGGATATAATTCCTATCGACTAAAATTGCGTTGCCCCGCAGAACAGAAAAGGCATTCAGGCGTTTTAACGACCTGTCCACGAGAGGAAATCTCTCAGAGTTCTGCAGTAAAGGGGTAAACGCCTTTTACTTTTCAATAATATAGACTGATACCGAACCTAATTCATTCCCATTTGGATTAATTTCAACTAATATTTTTTGAGATGAAGGAATTGTAATTTCTCTTTGGCCATCATAATCCCATGTATAATACTCAGATATTCCTGTTTGATGTAAAGTTCCATTTAATTTGAAATTTTCCGAAAAGTCATAATTTTCACCTTTTAATAAAATATTTAGAGATTGGGGACTATCACCATTTGGAATAAATTTTAAAAAATAATTTCCTTCATTTATTGTAAATGTATTAGAGTAAATTCCATTTTTGTATAAACTAGGATCTGCTAAAGTTACATGAAAAACAGTATTATTGGTAATCTTTTCAGAGGAATTCAAAGATAATCCTATAGCAACTATGATCAAAATTATTGGAACTATAATTAGTATTTTATTCATTTTATTTCAATAATCAAATCCATTATAAAAATAAATTATAGCTTTAATGCTTCTTTCAAACCTTTGTACCTATTTCTGATAGTTACCTCTGTTACACCTGCAGAAACAGCAATATCTTTTTGAGTTTTATTTTCACCATTTATGACACAGGACAAATACAACGCAGCAGCAGCTAATCCCATTGGATCTTTTCCTGCAGAAAGTTCAATTTTTGCAGCCTGATCTAAAATTTCCACTGCTTTTCTTTTTGTTTTTTCAGACAAACCTGCAATACTCGATATTCTTGATACACATTTAACAGGATTAACAACTGGCATTTTCAAATCTAATTCTCTTAGTAATAATCTATAACATCTTGCGATATCTTTTCTTTTGATATTAATTCCATTTGAAACATCGGTTAGTGTTCGAGGCGTTTCCGTATTTCTACATGCTGCATAAAGAGATGCTGCTATAAGACCTGGAATTGAACGTCCTCTAACAAGACCCTTGTCTAGAGCTTTTCTGTAAATATATGCAGTTTTTTCAATTACAGCATCAGATAATGCAAGTTTTGTTTTTAGTCTATCTAATTCGCTAAATGCTTGTCTGAAATTTCTATCAGCTGGCTCATGAACCTGACTTCTATTGTCCCATGTCCTAAGTCTTTCAATTGTACTCTTCATAGAAGCAGAAAGTGGTTTTCCTGTAGCATCTTTGTTTAAAGGATTGATGATAGTTGCCAGACCCATATCATGCATAGCCAAAGAAGTAGGCGTACCTGTTCTGGTTCTATTGTCTCCCTCATCTTTGGAAAAAGCTCTCCATTCAGGTCCTTCTTGTTCAATTCTATCTGTAGCAACAAAGCCACATTTGGAGCAAAACATCTCACCGGTATTAGAATCTGTTAAAAAAACTCCCTTGTTACAACGTTGACATCTGACTCCAGCACCAACACTTTTAGTCATAAATTCAGAAATTCATCTTCATTCTATGCTTAAAAAGATTTGAAAAATTGGGTATTTTTTGTTAATTTAGCCTAAAAAAAATATTTAAATACAATTTTTTTATCCACACAAGCATATAATGGTAAAATGTCCTTTATGCGGAGAATCGCTAAACAACAATTCTGTGATTCAAAATCACATACAAAAAATCCATCCACAAAGAGTATCTGTCCTAAATCTTTAGGTATAGCGTACTCTTGTTAGTTATATTTTATTTACTGTTAAGCAATATTTACACCTAAAATTAAGTACAAACTATATGATCGAAGCCATTGTCAAACTTACAAAATAAATGGAATAGACAACAAAAACCTGGAATTACAGATAAAATCGGTGATGCCATTAATCCTAAAGGAGCTTTAAAACCAAAAATTCAAAACGGAATTAAAAAATTACAAACACAAATTGCCAAACTTGATTCAATGCTTGTAAAATTAAATGAAAGAGATAGTAAACTTTTCAAAAGAATTGTTGAAGCAACTCAATCCCATGATGTGAATACTAGCAGAGTTTTATCAAAAGAATTAGTTGAGGTAAGAAAAACTACAAAAATTCTAAGCAATGCAAGAATAGCACTAGAACAAATCGAATTAAGATTAACAACATATCATGATCTTGGTGATACGGTAGTTACTATCATGCCTACGATAGGTTTGATGAAAAATCTAAAATCATCTCTTGTAAAATTCATGCCAAATGCTGATAAAGAAATTACTCAGATGGCTCAAATGTTGGGTGGATTTATGACAGATAGTTTTTCAAGCGATGCTACATTTGGAATGGATGAAACAACTAGTTCTGAATCTGAAAAAATTCTACAAGAAGCTGCAGCAGTAGCTGAAAGTTCTGTTGGAACTAGATTGCCTTCAACACCTACAAATACTATGGCTTCAAAAAGTAATTTCTATTAACTTTCTATAGATTCTCTGGATTCTTTAATTTTCTTAACTCTACTACCTTCATTATCGATTATCCTGTCAATCCCTGCCAATCTATCTCTTAGATTATTGATAATCGAACCTACTTCATCTGCTTCATTTTCAACTTGCTGTCTTTTATGGGCTAATTCTTTAATTCCTTTATTTTCCTCTTCAATGTATTGACTTACTTTCTGTAGTTTTTCCTTTAAATTTTTAATATCAACTGACTCTTCTTCAATATCTTTCTCTAAAACAGTTCGTTTATCCTTTAAATTTTTAATCATTAAACCTACATAATCAATAGCTTCTTCCAATTTGACACGTTTATCCATCAGTTCTACAATACCAATCTCTCCTACTGTTTCATTAGATGCACTTTCATTAGATTTCATACTGGTATGTTCTACAATTCTCTCCTCAGTAGCTTCCCCACCTTCATCTTTTTTGAATTTATCAAACATTTTACCATCTATTTTCAAAATGGGAATAAAAAGTTACTATGAATCTCAAAGCTGACCTAGTGACTGATTTTTTGTTCATTTAAAAAATCATGCCAATTCCATTAAAATCAAATTTCTGTATTTTGTAATTTTTTAATAGAATAAGATACATGGTTTGAGAATTACGTTGATACAAAGATCTGTAATTATTTGATAAATTGTATTTTCTAGATGTATTAAAGAAAGGTAACTACTACCTTATTGTGTTTAATCTCTTATAGACTAGGTAATTAAAAAATGAAAGATGTAAGATATAATGATTAATCATGTTTTAAACAAAACAGGCCAAAATGTCATGATTTTTAATGATAGTTTATCTAAAAAAAGTCAAAAATTCTTATTTTTATGATTAATCTGTGCTAAAAACATGTTTCAGTGCCGTTCTTTATATACCAAAATTAGCCAAAAATCACCAAAAACCTTCAAAATAATTGAAAACTTTGGTAAAAAGAATTTTTTCTGGAATTTTTAAAAAAATTAAATTTTTACATTAGATTATTAGTCATGAGAAAAATTGAAATTTTCACTGATTTTAGTGATTTAGCCAAAAATCACTCATTTTATGGGATGAACTACCCGTTCCGCTTTGCGTTCCGCTTTAAAGTTTCAAAATGTTCCTCATAAACCAAGTAACTCTATACTAATCCATGTCAAAACAACAATACAGGTCCGAAATGGGCATAATGGGTGATATCCTTGACGTTACTGCCGATGGTGGTCGTTCTGGAGTCATTGTATCTGCAATATCTCGCAAAGCCAACCTATCTCATTACGCAGTACTAGACAAATGTGAGAAACTGGTAGAAGCAGGCTTAGTCGAGTCAGTCAAAAACGACAGGAATAGAGTCTTCTTAATTACCGAAAAGGGACTTCAATTTTTCCAGGAATTCAAGAGATTTCAGGGACTTGTCGAAAGTATGAATTTGAGGTACTAGCCATGAACCCAGAATTGGAACTGGCTCCAACAGAAGAGTCTATTCGAGAAGATGGAATGCTTTTTGTAAGGACTGATAGTATCCTCGAAACAATGGTTAAGATGCCTTTGATAATTGCTGGCTTAATTATTGCTATAATCGTGATGCCTATTCAGACCTCATTCAGCTCTACTCGAACTCTTGAACTAGTTATTTATTCAGATGGCTCTACTCATATATCAAGACAAATAGATGTAGATCCATTAGAGCCTGACTTTGAGCTTGATTTGTTTGGTAAATCAATAGATAATTTTGTTGCAATTGGTGATACTGGATTTTTACTCTCTGAAGAAATAATTGGAAATAAAGCAATCATAGACAAATTTGGATCTGCAAGTTTAACAATTGATTATGACGTTCATGATTTAATTTCCAAAGAGGGTAGAGTTTGGACATTCTCATTTAATTCTCCATCTGATTACACTTTACTAATGCCAAAAAATTCTGTCATAGTTGGAATGAGTGGTCTGCCAACCAATATGGAAATAATAGATGACCAACCAAAACTTGAACTTTCTGCAGGATTATCAGAAATAAATTATATCTTTTCATCTGTAAGCCCTGCTACTAATCCAACAATTCCAAATGAATCCTCTAGTTATTCTACTGCTGCAATTATTGCCGGTCCAATCATAGCAGCAATTACTGGTGTTGTAGTCATACTAAAAAGAAAACAATCAAAATCTTCTAAATTTATAATACAATCAGAATCTATTTCTGAAAAACAATCTGAAACCACATCTGTTGATACTGAAACTATATTCAATTTTAGACCTGAAATGCGAGAAGATGATAAAGAAATTATAAAATTTATTTCTGATAATGGAGGCCAAGCACTAGAAAGTGAATTAAGAAAGAAATTTCTTCAACCAAGAACTACTATGTGGAGAGCAGTAAAAAGATTAGAACGATTAGGTGTCATTGAAATTGATAAAAAAGATTTACAAAATTTAGTAAAACTAAAAAAAGATCTGGAGGAAGAAAAATGAATAAAATAACCTCATTTGCATTATTGATTTTAGTATCTAGTTTAGTTTTAGGTGGTGCAACTCATACTGCCCAAGCAGAAACTGATCCATCAATTCTACTAAAAATTGCAAAGCAAGCACAAAGACAACTCGAAAATCAAATGAATAAAGACGTATCAGATAAAACAAAACAGCTTTTCAAAAAAGGTACACAAGAAATTAAAAATTTAGAAGAATCCATTAAAAATAACAACGCAGACTCGGCCAAAAATCAATTTCTTTCTGCAATGAGAATTTTTAAAGAAGTTTCTCAACAACTATCAACTATTAAATCTGCACAACCAGAAATAGCTACTCTTAAAGCTCCAACTACAGATCCCTCATCTGATCTTAAAAGAATGCAAGATTATGCTAATAATCTCAAGATAATTGCTAAAAAATATAGTACTTCAATTGACTTTTCTGAATTAGACGATCTATTTGTCTCTGCAAGAAAACAAATTTCTGATAAACAATATGATAATGCAGTAGAAACAATTGGTAAAATTAAACAAATTACTATAGATTTGAATAATAAAATCCGTGAATTTGCTTCTAAACAAGAACAATCACGTGCTACTGCATACGCCCAAACATATCTAGAACAACTTGATAGATTGATTGAAAATGCAAAGAGTCAAGGATTATCTGAAGATATCATCAAAAAACTTGAAACCGCTAAAGAAAATCTTTCATCAACAACCGATCCACAAGAAATAATCAAACAAATAAGAGAAATTATATCAATTAAAGAACAATTTGAATTAACAAAAAATGATCGATTAGAATCTCGAGTCATGCAAATCGAAAAAACATTACTTAAACTATCTAACTCTGACAAAATAAATAAATCTGATATTGATGAAGCTAAAAAAACAATTCAAATAATTAAACGTAATTTAGCTACAGGTGAATTTGACAAAGCAAATGAATTACTTCGTTCATTAGCAGCTTTACTGAATATGACTCAAAATTAATCATTCTTATCATAAACTTCATATACATTTTGCAAACAGAAATTATCATGGCTTCTAAAGCAATTACTGTTGGAGTAGGAATTCCAATGATCATAGTAGGAGCTTTGATGGCATGGTTATGGGCTCCATTTCAAAATGACATGCAAAACACAGTAGAATTTGTAGGAAGTCTGATAGGAATTTTAGGCGTAGTTTTCTTTATTTCTGGTTTATTTTATACAAAAGAACCTGTAATGCACTAATCAAAACTCATTGAATAAATAATGAAAAAATACACCATTATTACTTGAAAGTTAGATTATTTGAAATATTTACTTCAGTTGAAGGAGAAGGAATTCTTTATGGTACAAAAACACTTTTTGTCAGATTAGCTGGTTGCCCATTTACTTGTTTTTATTGTGATACAAAAGAATCTCTTCCACTAGATTCAGGTAATGAATATTCAATTGAGGAAGCATGCAAATTAATTGATTCTAATCTTAAAAATCAAACATATAAAGTGAATTTTACAGGAGGTGATCCACTAATTCAACATGATGCAGTAGCTGAACTTGCAAAATATATTCAAACTAAAAAAATCCCAACATATCTAGAATCATCATGTTTTGATTCTGATAGATTTAATCACGTATTGCCATTTTTTGATATTATTAAGATAGAATTTAAAACAAAGGATTCAGATTTTGTAGATTCTAAACACTATGAAAGATTAATTGAAAATGCAATGAAGTGTCTTAAGTTATCCGTAGCATCTAAAAAAACTACATATATCAAAATAGTTGTAAGCTCTAAAACCAAATTAGAAGATTTTAAAGATTTAGTTAATAAAATATTTAAAAATATTTCAAAACATGATGTTGATGGATTTATCATACAACCTACATATGGTGTTTCAGAACCTTCTTTGGAATTATTACTAAATTTGTATGATATAGTTTATCCATATTATATTGATGTAAAAGTTGTACCACAGCTTCACAAATTTATTGGAGCACCATAATCATAGCACCTGCCTGAAAACTAGATTAGGTTCAAATACTAGAAAAAATCATCCAAAATATCAGATGGATAAAGAACGCGTAAAAAAACTTGTTCGGGAATTAATTATTGAAATTGGAGAAGATCCTACTCGTGAAGGTCTTAAAGATACTCCAGAAAGAATTGCAAATATGTATGAAGAAATTTTTGATGGATATGAATCTGATTCTGAATTATCAGTACAATTCTCTGAAGATTCTGATGTAGTTGTTGCACGGAATATTCAGTTTTATTCAATGTGTGAACACCATATGTTACCCTTTTTTGGAAAGATTCACATCGCATATTCTCCTAATGGTAGAGTTTTTGGAATCTCAAAACTTGTACGTTTAGTTGAAAAATACTCAAAAAGATTACAAATTCAAGAACGATTAACCAAGAATATAGCTGATGAGCTATTTGCTCAAGGTGTAAAAGGAGTAGTAGTTTTAGCTGATGCAGAGCACTTTTGTATGAAAATGCGTGGTGTTAGAAACGATGCAACTCTCACATCATCTGCATATAGAGGAATTTATGAAAATAAAGAAGAAAAAGAGAGTATTATGGCTATGATTAGAAGACGTACTCCCGAAACATCACTATAGATTCTGAAAAATTAAATAATCAATCTTTTAGATAAAACTCATGGGCGCTAATCCTAATGTTCACATTCCAAAAGAATCATGGCCTAATTGGACATGGTATGCAATTGAGTTTGGAATTGTAATTGCAATTTCAATGCTAGTTTCAAGAGAAATTACCAATTCTATCGAAGGATTAACTCCAGAAATTCAGAATTATGTCTTTATGGGAATTGTTGGTGGAATATTCTTTATTTGGTATCTGATTATTAGAAATTTTGTTTTCAAAAAGAAAATTCTTGATAACAAATACTAGTTTAGATATTTTGTTTTATCTATAATCCCCGCTTTTTGAAATGCTATTTTTCTATTGTTACAAGATTCACAAATACCACAATGATCATTTTTACCAGAATAACAACTCCATGTTTTAAAGATTGAATCTCCCAAAGTCTTCATTCCTTTCTGTATTAAATCACTTTTTGAAATACCTTCTTTGTATGGTGACCATATTTTGATATTTTTTCGTAATCCCAAGTTTATTCCGTCAATTTCTCCTTGATTAAATGCAGACTCTAATTTTTTTGCAAATATTGGTCTACAATCAGGATAATGACTATCACCAGTATGTGCGCCATATGCTACAAATGATGCATTTAGCGTAAATGCCCATGCAGAAGCTATTGAGAGAAATACTGCATTTCTAATTGGAACAACAATAGAATAATCAAACTTACTTGGAATTTTCCTTTTTGAACTAGTTAAAACATTAGAATCCCCATACAATTCTTTCATAAAACCAATATCGATAATTTTATGCTGCTTTAATCCAAATTTTTTAGCAAAAGTCTTTGCAGCATTAATCTCTCTATTAGCTTTTTGACCATATGAAAATGTAATTCCATAAAGTTCATACTTTGATTTTAGATAACTTGCAACACAAACTGAATCTACTCCACCACTAAACACAATAACAGCTTTTTTCATAATTTTTCAAATTATTTTTTTATTACTATTGCACCCTTACTTGGTTTACAAATTACCGTTTGGCATTTTGTATTTACAGATGCAAATCCTTTTGACATAGATAAAGCAATTTTTTTTAAATCTGCAGTATTTTTTGAAAATGCAATCACTGAAGGACCTGCTCCACTTATTGTTACACCAAGTGCTCCTGCTTTGAGTGCATTTTCTTTAACCTTGATGAATCCTGGAATCATATGTTGTCTCGCAGGCTCTACAATTACATCTTTAATGGAATTACCTATCAGATCAGGATCTTTTTTCATAAATCCTGCAACAATTGCTGCAGCATTTGACAAATTTACAACACTATCGCTTAATCTTACTTTTTTAGGAATTACACCTCGAGAGATCTTTGTTTTCTTTTTTGGAACTTCTAGTTTTGGGACTGCTATACACATTCTTAGATTCATTGGAGGTTCGATCTTGATTACGTTTAGAGGATTTGTCCTAACTATTACAAATCCACCTAATACTGATGCTGCAACATTATCGTAATGAACGGAACCTGCACTAGCTTTTTCTCCAAACCCCGCAAATTC
Source organism: Nitrosarchaeum sp. (assembly GCA_018334095.1). Lineage (GTDB taxonomy): Archaea > Thermoproteota > Nitrososphaeria > Nitrososphaerales > Nitrosopumilaceae > Nitrosarchaeum. The sequence continues at coordinate 20,481 of JAGXTE010000044.1, read as the reverse complement.
TACAAGTATATTATCGTCTAATTTTAATTCAAACATTTGATTAAATGCAATTACTGCTGCTGCTGCTGAAGCTGCACTACTTCCCATTCCAAATCCAGCTGGTACACCTTTTTTGATTTTAATTTCTATACCGTCCTTAATTTTTAATTTCTTTAACATATTTTTAATTACTAATCCTGCAGTGTTATTGTCTGGATTTGTTGGAATGTTGTCTTTAGTAACTATGGTAAGACCATTATTCTTTTTTGTTAATGTGATTTCGTCAAAAAAAGCATCAACAGCTAATCCAAATACATCAAAACCTGGTCCTAAATTTGCTGTAGACGATGGTGCTCTTACGGTTACTGTTGATGCCACTAATCTTCTACCTCTTCGCCTAAGTTAAGAATTCTGCTCAATGCTCCCTCTAAATTTATCAATCCTTCTCCAGTGACATTAGAAAAAGGAATTAACCCCTGAGCAAATCCCCCAAGATTTAGACCTCTGAGAATATTTGTAGTTAAACTATATGTCTCTCCATCTGCCTCTTTAGCAATAGCATTTTCTAATAATTTCAAATTACCTGACCATTCAAGAATATCTTTTAGTTTAGAGCCTATTAGATCTGTTTTTGTAATAATGTTAATTGTTGGCAAGTTTAATCGTAATCTTATTGATGTTGCAAGAAGTGCAATTGATACAAAATTTATTGGTGTAGTAATTAAAGCACCGTCAAAAAGAAATATGTTCATTTTTTCTTCAGATAAGATATTTTCTGTAACAAAGCGACCACTAGAACGATATGCAAACAACTCAATTTGACCTGGAGTATCTACAATTAGATAATCAGGATTCACCTTGCCAATCTGTTCTTGAATCTCATCAATTTTGGATGCAATCAGATCGTTTGCCATAACTACAGCACCATTTGGACCTAGCTCGTATTGTTGCATTATGTCTACAATGTCGACATAATCTCTAACATCAACATCACATGTATATGGTAAATCTCTAACACCAGGATCCAAATTCAATACAGAAGCAAATATACCATTTTTCGTGTAATAATCATATAGTTTTGATGTTAAAAGAGATTTTCCAGCTCCAGCTGTTCCTGTTACAAAAATTGTTTTCAATACTGACTAAACTATCTTTCTTGGCTTATATTTCAAACTAGTTACTTTTCATTAAAACCAAACAATAAATGCCAGAATGGTAATCATTAATCAATTAAAATTCCACTTTAACTATAACCTGAAACAATGTACAAAAATTTGTGATTAATACGTCAATTGATGAAAAAGAGGCATATCTAAAAGAACTAGTCATAAAATCATTAAAAGAAAAAAACTTTTCAGATCATGATCTTTTAGATACATTATTTGCTGAAGTCAAGAAGGAAATTCAACAAAATGCTAACAATTCCTACTGATATCTTATAGATTTTCAAAATCTGTGCCTAGAAATAGGCATTAAATCTTTTGAATGATATTGACTCAACTTTCATATTTGAATCTAAAAAAAAATTATCAATGAACTGGAGAATAATTGTCATTCCTGCTACTCTTATTCCTATTTTCATCATAGCAATTCAATTTGATATTAAATTTGAAGATGTATTGGCAATTGGAGTTATTCCATTTGTCTTGGCTGTAATTGCCATGATGGTAAAACTAGGTCTTCAAGGAATAAAATTTGCTTATATTTCACACAAATATCTTGGAAAATTTGATTCATTTTGGAAGTTAAGTGGAGTCAGAATTGGAAGCGAGTTTATCAAATTTACTACTCCGATGTTTGTAGGTGCAGAATTTATTGTAATTTATTATTTGCATAAAAAAGGAGTTGCACCTTCAAAATCAACTTGGATTGCAATAATGGATATAGTTACTGAAGTTTTTGCAGGAGGCTTGTTATCAATTATGGCAGGAATTATTGCATTGATGCATGGAGCTTATGTTATTGGTGCTCTAATTTTGGGAATTAGTATCACTATAACTTCATTATGGATGGTTTTATTCTTTTTATCATCGAGAAGAACTTTTCAAGTTCCAAAAATACTTGTTAGTTTAACAAAGCGATTTGGTAAAGAAAAAGGAGCAAAATACATTGATCAAACAAATTCATGGATGGAAGAAATTTGTACAATGAGCAGAAAAAACCTTAGAACAACAGAATCAAAAAAAGTTTTTACAATATCTTTCCTATTCTCACTTGCATCTTGGTCATTTTATGGAATATCTTTTATGATAATTGCAATGGGAACAGGATACATTGTTGGTATTTTTGATTCTATCATGGCCGTAATGGGTGCAAATGCAATTGCTAACTTGCCAATAACTGTAGGTGGTTCTGGATTAGCAGAGTTTGGAATTATTGCATATCTAAATAATTTGGATCCGTTTAATCTTGTAATTCCTGAAGGAACAGTTGCATGGGATGCAGTAATTGGCTGGAGAATTGCTACATATTATGTTCCTATTGCAATTACTTGGTTACTATTGGTGAAATTAGCCTTGAGTAAAATTCCAAAGACAGAAAAATAATAGAAAGCACTTTATCTTTTGATGAATTTTTTGATTTATGGATTTCAAAGGGAAAATTGTACTAATTACAGGTGCATCATCTGGAATAGGTAAGGAAACTGCTATCCAATTTGCTAAAAAAGGTTCTAATCTAATTTTGGTTGCAAGAAGAAAACAAAAATTAGAAGAAATAGCAAACGATTTAAAAAAATTTAATGTGTCCACACTTGTTTGTGAATGTGATGTATCAGATAAATTGCAAGTAGAAAAAACTGCAAAACTTGTTTTAGAAAAATATGGATCTGTTGATATTTTAATAAATAATGCAGGTTTTGCAATTTATGGTTCTGTTTTTGATTTAACAACTAAAGAAATTGAATCTCAAATGGCAACAAATTATTTTGGTATGGTTTATTTTATCAAAAACTTTCTTCCATCAATGCTCGAAAAAAAATCTGGGCATATTGTTAATGTAGCTTCTGTTGCAGCAAGTTTTGGTTTGCCAGGAATTGCATCTTATTGTGCATCAAAGTTTGCTATGTTAGGTTTTTCAGAAGGTTTGAAACATGAATTGAAAGGAACAGATGTTGGAATAACTGTTGTAAGTCCGATCATGGTTAGAACTAACTTTTTTGATCATCCGTCTTTTCAACACATGCCAAAATATTCTCCAACATCTCTTAGTGATAAAACAGTGGCAAAAGCAATCTTAAGAGCTTCAAATTCACCACGACTAGAAATTATTGTTCCTTCAGTAGTTCGTGGTGCAGTATGGATGAAAAACACATTCCCTTTTTTGATAAATCCAATTTTAGGCATAGCTTTTAAAAAACAATTAGACACTAAAAAAAACTAATTTTATTCTTCTAAATCTTCAGATGAAGATTCACTAGAGCCTACATCAAGTAATTCCATTGACTTTAAGTCAAATTGATAAATGGCATTCATATCGATCTCTTTTTCTTTTTGAAGAAATTCAGATACTTTTTTACTTAATGGTGCTTTATGTTGATCAAAAATAAATTCATACACTACTCCCTTTTCTAAATCTGATGTCTTAATTTTTTTTGGTAAATCAAGTGTAACAATATGTCTTCCATCTTCAACTGGATCATACAATTGGGCATCAATTTTATTGTCATCATCATAAATTTCTAGAATGTATCCAGCTCTTTTTAGTTCTTCAGGTTTCTCAAACTTTGCATTTTGGATTTCATCTGTAACCCAATCTGGAATGTCATCTTTTTTAGATGATTTTTTTTCTTTTTTAGATGATTTTTCTTCGTTAGTCTTTTTAACCATAGAACAACAACTCTAGATCAATTCTTTATCTTTCTTACTTTTCTGCCACCATTCAAGATAATCATCTTGTTTATCCTCACGGGTCTTTTCCTTCTGATTTAATCTGTATTTGATATCAGAAACTTGTTCTCGTGTAGCATACAATCCACATCGTTTACAAATGAAATGTTTTGTAGCCGAATCTAATTTCATAGGAATCTCTACTTCATCAAATAACTTGAATAAATCATCTCTTCCTCTATTTTCTTCTGCTGTTTCAGCTTCATACTTTGCTTGAATTTTCTTTCTTTCTCTTGCAGTACATTCTGGACAGTTAGGCACTAATGTTTTGGCCTAATTTTTTCCATAAAAGCGTTCCCACGATATCATCTGATCGACTTAAAATCTGACACGCGGATTTTATCGTCATCCCTTGCGGTCAGTTCGCCCATCGAACATCCCGCGTGCCAGACATCAAACAAACCCAAAATAAAGTATTATTTCTTTTCTTCTAGAATTTCAGCAGCTATTTTTGCTGTATTTTCAGCTCCATTAGGAACGAAATTCTTGGAAAAATCAACTAAATTTTCTTCAAATTTGTTATAATTATTTTTAATTTTTGAAATAGCCTCAATTACTTGCTTTGTCCTGATTGCTAACACTCCTAATTTTTTATCATCTGCCCATTTGATGTTGTTTGTATGCTCATCATAAACTGGAATGCCGATAATTGGTTTTGCCTTTCCTCCAAGAATCTCACCCATTACAGTATGAGAACCATTTACTACAGCATATTTAGCTAAATTCAAAACTGTTTCTTTTTGTTGTTCATTTAGAAAACCTATGTCTATTTGAATCCAATCAATTTTTTTATCTAAAGCATCAGATACTGTATATTTTTTTCCATCCTTTCCTAAAACATAATCAATGCTTGGATCACTTCTCGCATGAGAGATTATTCTTTTTTCATTTTTCATTTCATTTTGATTGAATACTTGTTCATATCTTTTTCCGGTTCCATCATTTGTTGATTTGTTTCCTGTTCGCATCCAATATCCAAACTCTGTATCTTCTATCAGTCTCTCAAGATCAGACGTTATTTTTCTCTCGATATTTTTACTATTTGTGAAATGACCTACATATGATATTTTCTCTCTAATTTCTTTTGTAAAATTTAGATTATATTCACACAAGGTATATGGAGGTGGAGAATCTGCAACAATAATTTTGGAAGCTTTTCCAATTTGTTTTGAAATATAATTTACTGCTGGATAAAAATAAGATCTTGATTTATACAATTTTGGTCTAAATTGATTTGTAATAAATAAACTTGGAACCTTACGATTTTTTGCAATGATGTTTGAACCCATATCTCCATCGTTAATTACAAGATCAAATTTTTCTTTATCATATAATTTTCTTTCTTGTATCAAATAACTTGTAACTTGTTTTACAAGTGGGGGATTTTTTGAAATAGGTAGTAAAAAATTTAGCATTGATAATAATATACTTGGTCCAAGCTTTCCATCTATTGGAGTTGGCATCAAAATCTCGTGGATTTGATCTTTTTGATCTGGAAATTTCTCTAATAATTTTTGATAAACATGATCTTTACTTGAAAAATGAACTTCAAACTCCTCTTTGATATGATCTCCTAATACTTCATTTAGCCTCATCATTCGAGAATAGTGGCCACTTCCCCATGGATAGATAAATTGCCCTATTTTTAGCACAAAAATTAATCCTCAAATGCCGTTTAAATTCCCAGTGATTTTATTCTAATGAGTCAAGGATATCATGCACGTTATTTGGTCCAATCTTGATTGTAACACTTTTCTTTGTTTTTATAGCAAGATCTACATCTATGCTTGAAAACTTGGGTATTTCATCAGAATTAATCATAAATAATTTTTCCAATTTTGGAATCTGTTTTTCCAATCCAATCTCTTTTGCTTCTTCAAAAAGTTTTGAATCAACTCCACTCAATGGAATAATTGGAATCATATCATTTTGAAACACACGTTTCATTGAATAATCAATAAACTTTGTAGAAAAAATCAGTGGAGACAATGCAAGAGATACATGGTTCAGCTTATTTGATTTTCCTTCACGAAGCATAATTTCTAAAACTGAATTAACAAAGATAAGATAATTTTTAATTCCAACCTGGTTTATCTTTAAGTGAAAAAATTCCAATATAATTTCTTGTTTTACAAGTCTTGGGATCAATCGATTGATTATCTTAACTAAGCTCATCAATTCTGATTTTTGTCTATAACAGATAATTATTTTCGAGCCATATCCCTGTTTTATTGTTTCAAAACAAGAAATTGCAGAAATTTCATCATATACGCAACATATGGTATTTTTATTTTGAGGTGGTATGCCACCCTGTCCATCATCTGAAAAAATACAGACATATGCATAATTTTTTGTTAGATATGTGTAAAGTAATTTATCAAAATTTTCATCTGTTCCAGGACGAGCACCCATGTTTGATTTTTTTTCTATAATGCTTGATGTAGCTGCAATTTCAATATCCTTTGGAAAAAATCCTTTTGTTGTTCCTTCAACTCTGACAAGAAATTTTTCACCTTTCAAGAGTAAATTTCCACCTACCATAGTAATTTCTGAGACTATATTTTGAAAATCATTTTTTATTTGTCTTGCAATTGCTATTTTTTGAATACCAAAAAGTAAGTTGATAGCAGATGAAGCAAACACAGGATCATTTGCATCTACTAAAATAATATCTCCATCACGTTTTACTGATTTAAATTCCTGATTTTGGGTTTTTAGAATTTTTTTAATATTCACGATTAACTGTGGAATTTTATTTTTTGAAAATACTGTTGGGAAAACTACCACATAAGAAACATCTTCCATATTTTCATTTTAGTTACTTACCTGTTTATAATTTAGGATAAAATAACTGGGTAATCAATATAAAACAAAACAATTCATGTGTATTTGTGAAAAAATTTACTCAAGAACAAGTGGACGAACTTAACTCTAAAATAAAAACAACAGAAGAAGCACTTCGATGGGTTTCTGATAATTTACATCCACGAGTTGCTAAGGCATCTAGTTTTGGTGCTGAAGATACAGTAATTATGGATATTATGCACAAGATTAATCCAAAATTTAGATTTTTTACATTAGATACTGGGAGATTACCTCAAGAAACCTATGATATTATGGATATTGTTAGAAAAAAATACAACATTACAATTGAGGTTTTGTTTCCTGATACTAAAGAAGTTGAAGACATGGTTAAAGAAAAAGGGATAAATCTTTTCTATGAAAGTGTGGAAAATAGAAAATTATGTTGTGAAATCCGTAAGGTGCATCCAATTAATAGAATACTCTCTACATTAGATGGTTGGATTACTGGGTTAAGACGTGATCAAACTGAAGTAAGAAAGGATGTTAATATTTTTCAAATTGATCATGGGCATGGTGGAATATTAAAAATTAATCCAATTATAGATTGGACTTGGGAACAAATTCAAGATTATATTAAAAAAAATAACTTACCATACAATAAACTTCTTGACAAGGGCTACTCAAGTATTGGATGTGAGCCATGTACCAGAGCAATTAAACCTGGAGAGGACCTGAGAGCCGGACGTTGGTGGTGGGAACAAGGCCAACACAAAGAGTGTGGCCTTCATATAGACCATAAATAGGCAATTTAGTATGTCTGATTCAATTAAACCACATGGCGGAAAATTAGTAAATAGAATTACCAAATCTGACTCGTCTGGATTACACTCTATACAAATTTCTGAAGACCTTGCAGATGATGTAGAAAACATTGCAGATGGAATTTTTAGCCCTTTAGAGGGATTTTTAGAGAAAAAAGACTTTGAACATGTAATATCAAAAGGCAGACTTGCAAACGGTTTGGCTTGGACAATTCCAATAGTTTTAGATGTTGATGAATCAACAGCTGCAAAAATGAAGAAAGCTGGTAAAGTTTTACTGCAAAACCATCAAGGATTAGGAATTGCAATTTTACATGTTAAAGATACTTTTACTTTTGATAAAGAAAAAACTGCAAAGGGAGTTTATGGAACAACTGACTCTTCTCATCCTGGTGTTGCAAAGACAATGTCTATGCAAGACTATCTAGTTGGTGGAAAAATAGATTACATTGCAAGACCTCAAGAAACTGAAATCAGAAAATACAGATTAACTCCTATTCAAACCAGAGAAGCATTTGCAAAAGCAGGATGGAAGACAATCGTGGCTTTTCAAACAAGAAATCCCCCACACGTAGCTCATGAGATGCTTCAAAAAACATCAATTACAACAAGAGATGGCGTATTTGTAAATCCAGTAATTGGCAAGAAAAAGTCTGGTGACTTTGTAGATGAAGTGATTGTAAAATGCTATGAGGCAATGATTAAGCATTATTATCCAGAAAACAGATGCAAACTTGGAACATTACATACTGAAATGAAGTATGCTGGACCAAAAGAAGCAATACATCATGCTATTATGAGACAAAACTATGGCTGTACACATATAATTATTGGTAGAGATCATGCAGGAGTTGGAACATTTTATGATCCATTTGCAGCCCAAAAAATCTTTGAAGATTATCCTGAATTAGAAATAACTCCAGTATTTTTCCCAGCATTTTTCTATTGCAGAAAATGTTTGACATACACAAATCCAAAGGCTTGTCCGCATGGTGATGACGCAAAGGAGCAAATCAGTGGAACTAAACTACGACAAATGATTGATGAAGGAAAATCTCCATCTGAGTTTATCTTAAGACCAGAAGTCTCAAAGGTAATTTTAGATTATACACATCCATTTGTTGATTAGGTATTTATTCACTAAAACTAGATTTTAGTTTGTGAAGTATCTTATTATGTTAATTTTATTTTCTGGATTAATCATAACGCCAGTTTTTGCCCAAGAATCAAAGAATCCATCATTAATTATAGATACAATTGAGGTTCCATCATACGAATTTAATAAAATTCTTAGAGATGCAAATATTATTCAAATGGAAAAGACACATGGAGTAAGCTGGCAAGTTACCATTGACAACAATCTATTGTATGCAAATCCAAATGGAAATGCAGTTTTGAGAATTTATGATAAAGATAATCCTGAAAAATTAGTTGAAATAGGAATGGGAGCTAAACCTAACGAAAAATTTTGGATTGCAGTCAATACTCCTAAAGAGGGATTTGTTGTTGTACATAGTGACTTGGAGAGAGGGTGGTCTCCTACATCTAAATCCATTTTATCATACACGGAAAGAGCGGGATTGACAGTTAACAATGGCGCAAGAATAGTGGTATCTAATCTTGATATTGGAGTTTTTAAAATTGGTTCTTATTCTGTTTATGGAATGGAAAGTTCTACAGATCCACCGGCAATAAATTCTGGAAGTATGATCATAGAATTTATTTCAGGTGATCCTGCAAAAAATCCAATAGCCTTTTTTCCATTTTATATAGCAGCCTGTATTGGCATTTTAGTAGGTGTTTTGTACTTGACTAAGAAGCGTTCTTAGTTTTATAATATTTACAATCTTTTTTAATTTTACATACATTACACATTGGTGATATTGGTTTGCAAATATTTTGACCATACATTACAAAAGTATCATTAATGTCAATCCAATATTTTTTAGGAATGATTTTCATTAGTTCTTGTTCTGTTTCCTCAGGTGTTTTTGTAGTTACTAATCCTAATCTATTTGAGATTCTATGAACATGGATGTCTACAGGTATAGCTGGTTTGTCAAATGCATAAACTAGTACACAATTTGCAGTTTTTCTCCCAACCCCTGGTAATTCTACTAGTTTTTCTAAATTGTCTGGAACTTTTCCTTTATATTTAGAATTAATAATTTTAGCAACTTCAATTATTCTTTTTGATTTTACATGATAGAATCCTATTGATTTTATAATTTTCTCAACATCTTTTGTTTTTGCATTAGCAAGTTCTTTTGCATTTTTATATTTTGAAAATAATACTTTAACCGCTTTTGTTGTAGTCTCATCTTTTGTTCTTGCTGAAAGTATTGTTCCAATTAGAATACTAAACGCTCCCGTTTCTGCTTCATGCAGTTCTCTTAATGCAGTCATTCTAGGAGGCTTTACGGAAATCATTGTTTTCATCATCCCATCAATAATTTTCTGCATCTTGTATGGAATTCTACGTACAAGTATTATATCTGTAATAGTCAAACTAGTATTGTTGGAGTTAACAAGAGAAGAAGAATCTGCTCTGAAAGGTGAGCAAGGTGAAATTATGCAGATGGCATACAGAATTTTAGTTGCAACTGGTGAGGCAACAGAAGCAGAGAAACTAATTCCTATCGATTGGGCACATCTTTCTGGTGTAAATTATAACACAATTGGAGATGCAGGTGAGGAATTTTTATCTAGTATTAGTAAAAATACTCGCGTAAAAGTCAAAACAACTCTTAATCCAATGGGGTTTGATATTGATAATGTATCAAACTACAATCTAGATGATAATTTCATTTCAAAGCAACTATCCATAAAAAATTCATATGAAACAATGGGAGTAACTCCTTCATTTTCATGTATTCCTTATGAAATTTTTGATATACCAAAAAAGGGAACACAAGTTGCATTTGCCGAAAGTAATGCTGCAATCCATGCAAATTCATACGATAATCTAAAAACAAACAAAGAAAGTGCATTTAGTGCACTTGCAAGTGCAATAACTGGAAAAAGTCCATATTCTTCATTAAGAAAAGAGGATTCCCCAAATCTAACAATTAGAATGAAAGTAAAAAATCCTAATGAATTAACATATGGAATGCTTGGATTTTTTGCGGGAAAAGTTGGAGATACATCTGTAAATATTTCTGGTCTTGGAGAAATGGATAAGAGACAATGTAAAGCAATGTGTGGAGGAATGGGAACATCTGGAACATGTGCCAAATTTCTTTTTGGTGATGGAAATTCAGATTGTGAAAAAATAGATTTTGATGAAAAAGAAATGCAAAACGTTCATGATGAGCTAAACACTGCTGAGAAAGGCGATTTAATTACACTTGGCAGTCCTCAATTGGGATTAGAAGAAATATCTGATCTTGTAGGCAAGCTAAAAGGTAGATCTTTTAAAAAGAGATGCATGGTTTTCCTTCCTAGAATTGTAAAGGAACAAGCAAGAAAAATTGGTTATACTAATGAGCTTGAAAGAGCAGGATGTGAAATTCTTTCTGATTGTTGTACATGTTTGACTCCATTAATATGTAAAGATGATGTTGATGCTGTTACTACAAATAGCATCAAAGGTGCATTTTATCTCAAAAACTCTAATGGTGTAAATGTTAATTTAAAATCACTATCACAAATAGTTGAAGATGAAACAAGATGAAAATTCTGGTTCAAGGAAAAACAGAAGGAATAATTCTAAAATCACAAAACCCCATTAATTTTCTAGGCACAGTTGATAAAAAAACTGGAATTATTAGCGATAAAAACCATGAACTTTTTGATAAATCAATCAAAAACTCCATTTTGGTTTTTCCTTCTGGTGTAGGAAGCAGTGTTGGTGCTTATACCATCTATTCTATCAAATCTAATAACACCGCACCGCTTGCAATGATTTGTGAAAAAGCAGATCTTACTGTTGCTACTGGTTGTGCTTTAGCAAATATCCCACTTGTAATTATAGATAATGAAAAATTTTCATCACTCAAAACAGGACAAAAAATATTACTAGATACTAAATCCCATAATCCTATAATGCTTCTTTAATGACTATTCCATTTGGTTTTTCTTCTTTGAAAACAATTCCTTCAAATTTTTGAATCTCTGTTTCTAAATTTTTCCAATGATTTTTTGGCAATCCAGCTTTTTCACATGTGTATTCTAGAAATTCTTCTTCATTCCATCCATATTCAATTGGAACCTGTGGCAACAATAAACCAGAGAAATGATTATGTTTCACAATTAAACCATCTCTTCCCACTTTTATCTGAGACAAATATTCTTCAGGTTTGTTTACAATAATTCTTTTTGGTGATGTCAGTATGGTTACTTCAAATGTAATTGAATTTAATTCGTTATATTTGACAGGTTCAAACCTTGGATCTTTTGTTGCAGCTGAAATTGCTGCATCTTCTAAAGCATTAAACAATAATTTATCTGGTAAAGGATATCCAATACATCCTCTTAATTCTTGATTATTATTCAAAGTTACAAACAGACCAGATTTAAAAGAAAAATTATCCATGAATTCTTTTTTTAGTTTTATCTTTATACCATTTTTTAGATATTCTGTAACTATTACTCTTGCAGTTTTTACAATATCATGTCCGTCTTTTTCTGAAATGGTATCGTAATTTTTCATTTAATTTACCTGTAAAATATTGTAATTTTTTAATTCATAATTATTTTCAATAATTTTATAATGATAATCATATAAAAAATTCAATTTATTTTTTATTCTACGATGCATCTCCTAAACCTACTTCTGTAATCTGACTTGCTCCTGCTGGTAGCGCTCTAACAAAATCATCAATGTTTATTTTCTTTGTAATTTCTTCTTCTAACTTTAAAAACTCTAGTCGAATTTTTTTTGCTGCATCTACCATTTCTAATCCATGTGGTTCAATTATTGCATAACAAATAGAATTTTTCTTAATTGTATCAGGAGGACCACATGTCACAACATAATCATCTCCCTGTGGTAATAATCCGACAGCTAACTTGAGAGTGGATATCTTAACAAAATTTCTTTGTCCTTCTATAGTAAAAGATCCTTTTGGAAGAAATTGTCCGCTTGGCGCTGATTTTTTTACTTGTTCTGGATTTACCCAGAATGCACTAACACCATACATACCTTCTCTCCATGCTCTGCTAAAACAAACAGTTGCATGAGCAACTTCATTTAAGCTAGCTGTTGGTGGATTATCGCTATCTTTTAGAATAAAAAAAGGGGAACCAAAAATATCACCATGAAATATCTTGTCATTTTTTTCTAAATGTTTTCTTACTACAGCAGAATTTGAAGGTGCATCTCTACCTCCTATTGCAAGAATTCCATCAGATGTAAAGAACCACCTATATCTTTCATACCAATTCTTTTTTCTGATCTCTGTAAATGAAACTGAATCTTTTTCAGTTTCAGCTTTATTTTGTAACTTTGATAATTTTTTTTGTGTATTGATTTTTATCTGTTCAATTGATTTTATTGCAGCTGATTTACGTTTCGCTTCATTAAATAATATGGATGCAATTGATTGCAATGAAGATTGTGTGTTTATCTTTATTTTTTCATCATCAACTATGATAAGTGTAATACCTTTTTCTTTAATTAGCTTTGAATTGTGAGTCGATAAAATTTCCTGAGCTCTTGAGTCTTCAATTGATGTGATGCCTTTTGAGATCATTTCAAAAAGTGAATTTGCAGTATTAGTTATGTGACTTGATTTTTCTTTTACTGTATCAATTGCTTTTTCTTGTTCAGAAAGTTGAGTTTCAAGTTCTTTAATTTTTTTATCAGATCCTCCAGTTTGAATTGATTTGCCAATCTCTACAATATTTTCTGTAAAAACAGTATCTAAGCCTTCAATAAAGCTATTAACAACAGTACATTTGTCATCCAAGTTTCCTAATCTGACAGGAATTATCTCAGTTTTTTCATCTCTAATAATTACTGGTTCATGTTTGCCAGTAACTACATTGGTAACAATATTTTCTGTTGTATCATATAATTTTTTTATTTGTTCTGATGTTAAATTAGTCCCAATACATTTTGAATCTATATTGGCAATTTCAAATATTCCTTCAACATATTTTTTTGGTAATCCTAATGTACGTCCAAGCCATTTTGCAGCAGCTAAATCAGACGTCTTTAATTCTTCAAAGTCAGTCTCTGTTACTTTAATTACATCTAAACCATTCTGAGGTGGTGGAGTATACACTAAACCGACTCCAAGTTTTCTATGTCTTACGTCAATAGAATGTTGTAATGCAAGTATCTTCATTTCGTTATTACATAGTAAGATATTTCCTTCACCAAAAAATTCTGCCACAATTATGTACTCCTTATCAAATCCTGCAAATGTAAAATAGGCAATTCGTTCTGATGCTATCTGTTCTATTTTTTTTATCTTTAATCGTAAGAGATCACTTCGTAATCGTTTTAGTAATCTATTTGGTTCCATCTGATCAATTTTAACAGATGTTAACCAAACACCAGATGTAGATAACATCATAAAAAGATCAGATTTTTCAGTATGATGAAGTTTAAACAACATGCTATCCTTTGTGACACCATAGATGTTACTGACATAGTAGTCCTGTGTTGCCTCTGAAATCTGATTTACTAAATATCTTAGTTCTATTCCTGCAAGAGTCACAATAATCTATTCAGTATCCGAAATTATACTCTTACTCTATTTTATGCTCATTTTATGACCAAAGATTTTAAACAAGGCTTAATGAAGTCAACCTAGAAATTTACTTGGCAAAATTTAAAAAAAAGAAATCTGCACCTACACCTGATCCTAAAGACTCTAAAAAAGAGTCAATTAAGGAGGAAAATAACAAGATTCCAGAGACAGAATCAAATGATGTTGAAGCGTCAGAACCTGCCATAAATCACGAAGAAAAAAGTGAAAAAGATAAAAAATTAAACAGATTATTTTGGTTAAGAGTTGCTTGTGCAGTAATTGCTGGTACTATTGCAACTTTTATTTTTGAAGATATTCAAGGAGAAGAAAGAAGATGGGCATCAATTGCATTTATGATCATCGTATTTATTGTAACTATATTTATTGCAAAGTCAATGAACATGCAATTGCCATCGTCTGATAGGAAAAAAATTGTGACTCAGGGAATAGGCAGTTATATTTTCTTGTACCTTTTTGTCTGGATTCTAACATATACGATTGTGCATGCTGGTAGTGTTACTACAGGTATTATACCAATATCATAACAAATTTTGGGATTGATCTATGTGGAATTATAAAACACCTGGAATTCCAGATGAACTTTTTGAGCGATCAGAGAACGTACCAATTACAAAAGAGGAGATAAGAGCTGTACAAATTAGCAAAGCAAGACTTTGTCCTGGATATACTGTATATGATATTGGATGTGGAAGTGGTTCAATATCAATTGAAGCAGCTATCCAAGTTGAATCAGGAAAAGTAATAGCTATAGATCATGATCCTAATGCAATTGAATTAACAAAAAAGAATATGGAAAAATTTGGATTAACAAATATCTCTGTAATTTTTGGAAATGCAAAGGAAAAAATTTCTGAATTAGAACAAGCTGATGCAATATTCATAGGAGGTACCGGTGGAGATACAAAAGATATTGTAATGATGTGCCAAGACAAACTAAAATCTGGAGGAAGAATAGTAATTGGAGTGATATTAATAGAAACATTGTATTCAGTCTTACAAATTATTGAGAAATTAAAATTTAATTCAGTAGATTTGACACAAATAACCATTTCTAAGAGTAGGAAAACCTCAACAGGTACAATGATGCTTGCTAGAAATCCAGTTACCGTAATTTCTGCAACAAAAAATTAATCTAGATTTTTAATTGGGGATAAACTAGAATTTTCATGCCTGAATTAATTGGAATAGGAGTGGGTCCTGGAGATCCTGAGCTACTTACAGTAAAGGCAGCCAAAGCAATTCAAAATGCCGATACTATAATGTGTCCTGCTTCTGGTGAAGATAGACCGAGCATAGCATTATCAATAGTATCATCATTAATTGATAAATCAAAAAACCAAGAGATAGTAAAATTGATCTTTCCTATGACAAAAGACAAAGCTATACTTGAAGCAACTTGGAAAAAAAATGCAAAGATAATGGCAGAAAAAGTTTTAACAGGAAAAAATGTTGTTTATCTTACAATTGGTGATCCATATCTATACAGTACTTGGATTTACATGCATAAAGACATTGAGCTGAATCATCCAGAAATAAAAATTAGCGTTATTCCTGGAATTGTTTCAATGTTTACATTTGCAGCTAAAGTTGGAATAAGTATTGCAGAGGGTTCAGAAAAAGTTGCAATAATTCCATCGTGTTATGATTTGAGTACAGTTAAAGAAATTGCAAAAAATTCTGAAACAATGGTTTTTCTAAAAGATGGTAGATATTTTGATAAAGTAATTGATTTGCTAAAAGAGTCTGGCTTTCCTGATAATTCTATCTTTGCAATTGGACAAGATCTTGGAACAGAAAACGAAATTATTCGAAAACTAACACTAGGTGAAGTTAATGATGGGACATTAACTACAAAATATTTTTCAATTTTGGTGGTAAAACGTGTCTAAAGTATACTTTGTTGGGTGTGGTCCAGGTGATCCCGAATTAATTACAGTCAAAGCCAAAAAATTAATTCAAAAAGCAGACATTGTGGTTTATTCTGGTTCTCTAATTCCACCTCCAATTCTAAAATTATGCAAGAAAGGAAAACTACATGATGCTGCTGGTTTGGTTAGAGAAGAAATATTTGATCTGCTTTACAATAATGCAAAGAGTGACAAACTAGTTATCCGATTACATGATGGTGATCCATCAATTTATGGAGCAATCAAAGAACAAATTGACAATCTAGAAAAAAAAGGAATTCAATCTGTAGTAGTTCCAGGTGTTACTGCATTTTTAGCCTCAGCAGCTGCACTAGGAACTCAGCTAACACTTCCAGGTGTGACTCAAACCATTATTGTTACAAGGGCAGAATCTAGAACAAAAGTTCCAAAAAGAGAAAAAATCTCAGAGCTTGCAAAACACAAAGCAACTTTGATTTTTTACCTTAGTGTTCATTTACTTTCTAATATCGTAAAAGAAGCAGTTGCTGGTGGGTACAAAAAATCTACACCAGTAGCTGTAGTTTATAGAGCAAGTTGGAATGATCAAAAAATTATCAAGGGAACACTTGAGGATATTGTAAAAAAAGTAAGAGACGAAAAAATAACAAGAACTGCAATTGTAATCATTAGTGATGTCATTGATCCTAAAACTTACGAGTATTCAAAACTCTATGATAAGAAATTTAGTCATGGATATAGAAAGGCTAAAGTCAAGTAGGTAAAAAATTAACTCTATTTTTTATTCCAAGTCTGTATAGATTTTTTTGAAATAGTGTTGCATCCCCCGATGTAAAAATCTTGATTGTATTTTTCTTTGATTTGTTTTTTTTAATTTTTGTAAGAACATTATTTGCTACAGTTTCTGCAGGATCAACAAATTGCACTTGTGGAAATTCTGAATTCAGTAATGGTTTTAAAAACGACAAGTGAGTACTTGATAAAGTTGCTGCATCTATTTGATTTTTAGAAATTTTATTTAGAGTTTTCATAATAATTTTTTTACAATATGCTTCATTTGAAATGAATTTATTTGATTCAACAAGTTCTACAAGCTGTGACGAATTTATTCTATAAATTTTCTTTTCTTTTGAAAAATTAAATTTTTTTATGTAATTTGACAAGCTTTTACTTGCAATAGCAGTTTTTGTTCCAAGTATTGCAATTTTTTTTGTTTTTGATAGCAACATGGCTTCTTTAATCGGTGGGTATACTCCAATTATTTTTTTATTTTTTATTTTGATCATTAAACTCGGAGTATTTGATGCCATTACAATTAGATCAGGAGAGAAATTTTCTTCTAAGAGTTTTATCGTCTGCTTAATTATCACTGTTAATTGTTTTTTTGATTTATTTCCATATGGAAAATTCTTCTGATCTGCAAAATAGACAATCTCGGATTTACATATCTTTTGAATTGCATTAATTATAGATAAAGAGCCTAATCCAGAATCAAAAACTGCTATTCTGACCATAATTTCTTAGATCTACATCTAGAATTAGTTTGTTAGCTAAATTTACTCTAATGTTTATCTAAATTTACTCTGTCCATTAAGAGCTAATTTCTAAATCACCTGACATGCCAAACTTCGATAAGACTTGGGCTCGACAAGAGACACCAGGTGTAACCGACAAACTCCGTGAGACTATAAAACCTCAAGGTGCATTAAAACCACGAATCCAAACGGCAGTAAACAAACTACAAGTCCAGATATCAAA
The DNA here is from genome assembly GCA_018334095.1 of Nitrosarchaeum sp. Classification (GTDB taxonomy): domain Archaea; phylum Thermoproteota; class Nitrososphaeria; order Nitrososphaerales; family Nitrosopumilaceae; genus Nitrosarchaeum. Next base: position 2,626 of record JAGXTE010000044.1, on the reverse strand, counting down.
AATGGACTCTATGCTTGGAAAACTACGTGAAAGAGACGCGCAACTCTTCCAAAGAGTCGTGACTGCAATGCAACAACATGACACAAGTACTAGCAGAGTTTTGTCAAACGAATTAGCTGAAATTCGTAAGGTTACAAAGATGCTCGGCAATGCAAGAATGTCATTGGAACAAGTCCAATTAAGACTGACAACTATTCATGATCTAGGCGATGCTATGGTAGCAATCGGCCCAGCGATGTCTACAATGAAGGGATTGAAGTCATCATTAGGAAGATTCATGCCAGAAGCAGACTCAGAATTGAATTCCATGACACAGACACTCAATGGTCTAATGATGGACTCCTTGGCAGGAGACTCATTTAGCATGGAGACTGGTGCTTCAAGTGAGGAAACAGAAAGAATCCTACAAGAAGCATCTGCAGTAGCAGAGCAACAGATTGGAGATAAATTCCCATCTGTACCAACATCCACTGGACTATCGTCCCAATCATCTACTTCTACATACTAGTAGTTGTTTGGAACGACGTCACTCTTTTTCTAATTTAACAATACTTACTATATGTAAATTAAAAAACACATGATCGCTTAATTGATTCTTTTTCATATACTTTGATTTTTTTGCAAAATTATATGATGAAGTATATTATCTATGTTCAATTAACAAACATAATTGTTATAAAGAAAAAATTGGGTTTTCCCACTCAGTTTTTGACTAACCTGAGAAGGCTATATCCCATTGAACAGACAATGTATCGGATGCTCCAATAGCTACTCCAGTAAAGGATTGGTATGAGAACATCTCTCCTGTAGCTGCAGTTGCAGAGTTAAATAATCCTGCTTCTGTAATAGTTGCTTGACATGCTGCGTTAGTTACATCTGCTCCTGTGGAAGTTGATCCTCCAAAGATAGCTTTGATTGTAACTGTTTCAGTAGCTGTTCCAGTTTCTGTATTTGTACTAGCTGCTACTCTAACACAACCTGCACCTAATGGTGTTGCTACATTGGAACTAGTTGCAGTTTGTCCTGTTCCAGTACCAAGTCCAATATTATTGAATGTGGCACCATCAGTACATCCTGCTACAGTTGTGCCAAATGTGCGTTCAACTATACAGTCTTTACCGACATCTGTAACTAGATTGTCTGTTTGTACATAGTTTTTGATATTGCCATCAGAATCAGCAACAATTAATGTAATATGTCCAAGTACACCTGAAGACTCGTTAGACATTGCTTCAGCTGTATTTGGTGTAGAGAGAACACCTACAGAGATTGTTGCGATTCCCAGCAATAACATTGCTAAGTTTCTTGTTGTTATCATTAATGCTTATGATATAAACAATCTATTAAATTTTTAATGTAAATCAGATGAAAGGTTAATCCTTTTTGGATCAATATACATTTTTCTTATTCCAAAATGGATCAACATTTTAGTATTAAGGAGTCTTTACTCCAACTTTTTCAGTCAAGGTTATAGAAAAATTGTTTCCAGTTGAAGTATTTTCTGATGTAATTTTTTGTTCACCTTCTTCAAAAGTTAATTCATTTGAAGATTTTTCATTTGACGTTTCTGTATTTAATTCAAATGTAATTACTAATGAAATTATGATGATAGATATTATTACGGATGCAATCACAGCACTTTTTTTCACACACGAGTATGTTTTCTCGAGTATAAAAAGAAACTGATATTGTATAAAAATTTTTTTAAGACAGTACATATCTATTTTTTTTATTGTTGAGACTTTGTCTATTAATAATATCATTAGTAATTTTTGGTATGCCTTTTGCATTTGCTCAAGATTTCTTTATTTCAAAAACAGATGATGCTAATAATATAATTTTTGATGGAAAATGGACATTTGAGTATGAATGGAAAAGATCAAGTTTCTACCAAGTAGATGATAATGATGGACAAATCATGGTAAGACTATCTCATGATTTTAAAAATATCTATATTCTTTTAGATGTTTTATCTGATAAAACAAAATCTCATCTAGGAGATAGTGCAATCATATGTTTTGATACAAAAAATAATAGTGGACAATACATACAAGACGATGATTTTTGTTTTCAAGCTGTAATGGACTCTAAAAATTCTAAAATGTTTCAGGGCGGTGGTGATTTTGGGAGTAACGGTAATTTAAGAAAGATTGAAAGTCATTCTGAATTAATTACAATCGGAGGGTTTTCTGATCATAATGATAGGTATAGTAACATTCCTCATGCAACATATGAATATAAAATTCCGATAGAGATCTTAGGCCGTTCTGATGTCTATGGATTTTATGTTCAAGTATTTGATGACAATACAGATAGTAGATTTACCTATCCCCCAGGTATAACAAATCAAAAATTTCCATTTATTGCATCTCCTGATAAATGGGGAAAAATCATTTCGCCTGATAAATCAATACCTGAATTTGAATATCCCGTAATAATGATGATTGTTATAATTATTCCTATAATCTTATTTTCTAAAAAATTAAAATCATTACGTATGTCAATACAATAATATCAATTATTGTAACGGTAATTACACACAATGCCAAGCTACACAACACACAATGCCAAGCTACACAACACACAATGCCAAGCTACACAACACACAATGCCAAGCTACACAACA
>JAGXTE010000043.1 GCA_018334095.1 Nitrosarchaeum sp. | reverse complement strand
TGCTTTAGCAACTTTTGGTGCTTTAGCAACTTTTGGTGCTTTAGCAACTTTTGGTGCTTTAGCAACTTTTGGTGCTTTAGCAACTTTTGCTTTTGGTTTTGCTTTGACTACTATTTCCTCTTCAATTTCTGGTTGAGATTTTGCAATTGTTTTTGCTTCAATAGAATCAGCTTCTACTCTAGCACGAAGTTTTGCTTTGTATTTCAGGTTTCGTGGTTTTGTTCTTAATCTGTATCCACAGCATGGACACCAAAGACCTTCCCATTTGATGAATATTTCACAAATTTGACATCGACGTTGTCCAGAAGCATATCTTCCGGTTCCGACAGGCTTTTGAGCCTTGTATCTAACGCAAATTCCTTTACAAGTCATCTTAGTAATTTATTATAGAATTCATAACTATATAAGGATGGATAGATAATTTTTTCAAAATATTAATAATAAATATGAAATAATTTCAAGTTATAGTGCGATCAATCTTATTTGTTTGCAAGAAAAACACAAAATCTTCAATAAATATGTATAGCTAATTTGACATGAATTTTTTCAAAAATTATTCGTACTTGTAATCAAAAAATGGAGTTAAAGATCGAATTTCATCAAAAAATTATCCAGTTATTGAAAGTGGTAAAACGGAATAACGAAATCCTTCTCTTTGAGAGATATATTTTGCAGAAAGCATATCACGTTTTCCTCGTTGATTAAAATTTTTAATTTTTAAACTGGTTTTATGTTCATCTACAAACTCTAATTCAAAAGAAGAGCAAAATTTCAGATTTAGCATATTCACTATTTCTTTTGCAATGTTCATGTTGCCATTACCTATTTTGACTATTTTTCGTCTAGCTCGTAGACCCCCTAAAATTTTGATAATATGAAATACTGATTCTTCAACAGATGAATTAAAAGAGCTTTCAATTTCTCGTCCATAATAAAATACAGAGAGACCAATAATTTGGCCAGGATCAATTCCAATAACTAGATCTTGTTCATAACCTATCGATAGTTTTTGAATCATTAATCCACGAATTACTGTGGGGTGTTCTTCGAGTATATCCTCATGTAACATAGGCTTTTCACATTCCAATGGAGCTTCCTTTCTAGTAGTCAAAACTAAATCTCCATCATAATTTAGGATGTCTTCTGGGAGTATAGAATCAAATGATATGTTCAGAGTCTTTAATGAAGTGGAAAATCGATAATATGGTTTACCATATGTAGTAGCAATTCCAATACGAGAGTTCAGTAATGGATCGATGTTAAAGTTAAACAAAATATCTGATTTAGGTTTATGCCTTCAAAACAGTTGACACGACATGTTTCACTGCTTCATCAAAATTAGCATCAATATTAGATTGAATTTCAGAGAGCTTAGATTTACCCTCTTTAGCAATTTTTTCAGATTCTACAGCAGCTTTTGATTTTGAAGCATTAATGATATTTTCAGCCTCTTTTGTAGCCATTTCTCGTGTTTTTTCTAAAAGTTTATCAATTTCATTTATTGCTTTTACTGAGAGTTGTTTTTTCATATCAGCCACTTTACCGTTAAGTGAGTCTAGATTATCCTCCAAGCCATTTAATGATTGAATGATTCCAGTTACTTTAGATTCGGCCATACTACTCATGACATTATTTTTTCAAATCCATTACTTAAATCATTCATTTTATGGACGTTTTTAGGCATAAATAAGAATGAATAATCATCCAGAAGTCAAAAGAAGTATTGCTCTGGCCAGATCGCCTTTGGCTTCTTCTAGAGCAGTTTTAGCCTTTTCTTCATCCACACCAGCCTGTTGACTAACTAACTGAATATCTTCTTCAGAAAATATTGGAACTTCTAATTCTCGTTCTTCATAACTGTCAGCAGTGACTGTAAAAATAGAATTATCCTTAGCCTTCATTTCTGTTACAGATGGTTTTGAAACAATGATCTCTTTTTTATCAGTCTTAATTATTACCTCTTGAACATTTGGGATCTCTTTCATATCAAGACCCATCTTATCCATCATTCTTCGCATTTCACGATTTCCACCGCGCATCATGATGTTGATTCTCCTCTATGACTTTTTAAACTATCTCTAACCCTAACAGCCATTCCTTTATTAAAATCAGAAATCATTTCAGAAGACAATACTGCTTTTCCTACTGCAATTACTTTATTTTTATAAAGTACTGGAGTATCAGATGCAATTCGTATATTTTTACCACACCATACAACATGCTTACAGAAAACGGATTTTCCATCTTGAACAAATGGAGCTGCATCTTGATTAACTTCTAGACAATTTTCTTTGAATTTTTTATTTTTTAACAAAATCTGAGCAAAATATGGGCTAATAGCTAAGCCTCCATCAATTCTCAATGTGCAAAGTAATTTGCCTTTTTCAGACACAGTTTTAATTCTACCAGTTTTTCTTGAGAATACAATTTCAATTTTTTTAGGTAGATACTTTGAAACTCCATTTCCAAATAATGCGTCAAGTGTGTGTTTTAATTTCAGAATTTGATCCACTTATACCATAGATAAATTTCGGAATATTAGTTCAATGCAAGTATATATTGTTAGAGATAAACTATATAGATTGTAATCTTTAACATAGTTTATGGATGAAAAAGAAGAAACAAGAAAAATTCAATTTACAGGTAAATCATCATACATAGTTTCACTACCAAAACAATGGGTCATGGATCTTGGTCTTAAACAAGGAGACCAAATCAGAATGGTAAGAAAAGATTCATCAACATTAGAGATTTATCCACCAAAATTTGAAACCAGATCTCAAAAGAAAGAAGATGCTACAATTGAGATAGAAAATGAAGAAACATTTGCAATTGTAAGAAAATTAATTTCGTTGTATTTTTTAGGATATAAAACAATCAATATCAAACCAAAAAGTGGAAGACTTAATCCAAATCAAAGAAATGCTGTAAAAGAAGCTGTAAAAAGAATGTTAATGGGATCTGAAATAATATCAGATTCCAGTAGTGGAATTACAATTCAAGTTCTTGTTAATTTACTAGAACTCAGTGTTGATGGTGCAATCAAACGTATGATTCATCTAGCAAAATCAATGTCAAATGATGCAATTTTAGCAATGAGTGAAAATAATTTAGAATTAGCCCATGAAGTAATCAATACTGATGATGAGGTAGACAGATTTGGATTTTATATTATTAGACAGTTAAAAATTGCAATTCAAAATGAACATATGTTAAAAGAAATGGGTTTTAAAAATGCTAGAGATTGTCTTGGATATAGATTAGTAGTAAAAAATATTGAAAGAACTGGAGATCATGCAGTACTTATAGCAAATGACATAATAGAATTTAAAAAACCAGTAAAGAAAGACATTGTAGAAAAAATTCAGGATATGAACGAATTTGCATTATCGGTTTTAGATGATTCATGTTTAGCATTATTCAAAGAAGATTATGTCCAAGCTGAAAAAACAATTGAGAAAACAAGTGAAATTGTAAAATATGAGAAAAAAGTAAGAGATGCATCAAAATCGCTTAAAGATGATGAAGAGATCTATAGAATTCGACGAATGACTGAAAACATAAGGCGAATATCAGAATATGCTAGCGATATAGCAGAAATTGTTCTCAATATGAATATAGAAAAATCATTAAAAAAGACCACATGATTATGCCTAAAATAGGCATAAAAAAGATATAATTTTTGTATTAAAATAATTAGTGAAGCTTTAACTTGAGCAATTCGTGGTAGTATAATAAATAAAATGAATTCTGCAATACTAATCACATATGATAAAGAAGATGCAGTTACTGAAGCTATTGGATTATGTGATGCTGCAGGAATACGAGTAATTCATACAATAAAACAACATTTTCTAAAAAAACCAAAATACGGAATAGGCGGAGGTGCATTAGAAAAATTAATAGAAATTGCAGATAAACTCAAACCAAATGTTATTGTTTTTGATGAAATATTGAAACCAAGTCAAAATTATAATCTAGCTTCAGCATTACATAGAGAGATTTTAGATAGAGAAGCGCTTATTCTAGAAATTTTTGAAACTAGAGCATCAAGTGCAGAATCTAAATTGCAAGTTAAATTAGCTCAACTTAGATATGAATTAGTTAGAGCTAAAGAAAAAGTACGACTTTCTAGTATGGGGGAGCAACCAGGATTTATGGGAATAGGAAAATTTGAGATTGATGTTTATCATGACGACATTAAACATAGAATGCAATCAATAAAATCGAAACTTGAAAAAGCTGGAAAACAAAGAGAGCTTCACAGACAAGGAAGAAAAAGACTTGGATTTAAGACCATTTCACTTGCAGGATATACTTCATCTGGAAAAACTACATTATTTAATAAAATTACAGGAGAGTCTAAAGAGCAGAGTAAAAGTCTATTCACTACCCTCTCTACAACGACAAGGAGATTTTCTATAGATCAAGAACCATTTTTAATTGCAGATACAGTTGGTTTTATCAGTAAATTACCTGCATACATGATTGATGCATTCAAATCAACTTTAGAGGAATTAATTCATACAGATATCATAATAGTTGTAATTGACATTAATGATTCTTTGTTAGAATTACGAAAAAAGTTTGCAAGTTGTATGAGAACTTTAAGTGAATTAGGTGTTGAAATGGATAGAATAATTTTTGCTTTAAATAAATCAGATTTATTGACATCTGAAGAAATTGAAGAAAAAATAGAAATTCTGAATTTAAAAGATTATAAAAAACGAATTACAATATCATCTAAAACAGGACATAATCTTATAGAGTTAAAAAATTTAATTAAAGCAATTATTCAAAATCAAAAATCGCCAGAATATAAAAAAGAAACATCAATTGGATTTGATAATACATATGGTAATTGAGGTTGTAAGAATAGGACAACGGTTAGTAAGAGATGATAGAGTTACCACACATGTAGCTTTAGTTGCTAGAGCTTTTGGTTGTAGCAAAATATTCATGACTGAAGTTAATCCAGAAATTAAGGATACTTTAGAAAAAATAAACAATACGTGGGGTGGAGATTTTGTTGTTGAATTTATTGATAATTGGAAATCAATTGTAAAAATGAAGAAAAAAGATAGTAAAGTAGTTCATCTCACGATGTATGGAGAAAGCATTAATGATGTAGATATGCAACTTAGAAAAGAAGAAAATTTACTAATAGTTGTAGGTGCTGAAAAAGTCCCAAGAGAAATCTATGAACTTGCAGATTATAATGTAGGGATTGGAAACCAACCTCATTCTGAGATTAGTGCATTGGCCATTATTCTTGATCGCATCCAAAAAGGGGAACAGTTTAAGAATAGTTTTCCTGGGGCTAAAAGAAAGATCATACCCACAAGAAATGGCAAAAATGTACTGGTAAGAGGAACAAGGGATTAATAATAGAAAATTATCAATCAATAAAGTTGGTAGACAAATACGAAGACCCTTTTGTTAGAATTGCATCCATGATAGGAGGAGATGAATATCTCAAAGTCGCTAGATCACTTTTGAAGGCAGAGGATGCTACTGATGAAGAAATTGCGAGTTCTACAGGTTTGAGGATAAACATGGTAAGAAAAGTTTTGTATGATCTCTTTGGAAAATCACTAATCACTGGAATTAGAGTTAAAGATGAACGTAAAGGATGGTTTGTTTATCGATGGAGAACTCGTAGAGAAGAGGTAGAACATTTCATAGAAAGTCAAAAAAAGAAAATTACAGAAAGATTGCAACAAAGATTTGATTATGAAAATTATTCAGATTTTTATCATTGTGGAAATGAAGATTGTCATAGAGTTACTTTTGAGGATGCTTTAGAAGGCATGTTCAAGTGTCCATCATGTGGAAATGTATTGAACTTAAAAAAGAACGACAAATCAAAAAAAGCATATTCTAAAAAAATTGATGAAATTAAAAAAGATATGCAGCAGACGTTCTAGCGTTGATGTTAGAAAATACTAGTTTTTAAAAATTTGAGATCTAAGTTACTAAATTAAATAGGAGAATTGGTGAGGTACATCCTGAATCAAATAACTACAACAAATCCAGCAACTGGTGAAGAAATTTCTAAATTTAATCCAATGGATAAAGATCAAGTATTTCAGCTAGTTGGAAAGGCAAGAAGAGCTTTTCCTGAGTGGAAAAAAGATTATGAAAAACGTCGTAGTTACATCTACAATTTAGTTGAATATTTAAAAAAGAACAAAATGGAACTGGCAAAAGTTGCAACATCTGAAATGGGAAAAACAATCAAAGAATCAATTGGTGAAGTTGAAAAATGTGCTTGGGCTTTAGAGTATTATGCTGATAATGGAGATAGTTTACTTGCCGATGAAGTATTAAATACAGATGCAAGAAAAAGCTTTCTTACTTTTGAACCACTTGGAGTGATTGGTTCAATCATGCCATGGAATTTTCCTTATTGGCAAGCTCTAAGATTTGCTGCACCTTGTTTAATGGCAGGAAATGTAATCGTAATGAAACCTTCTAGAGTAACCATGCAATCAGGTCTTGAGATTGAAAAAGCATTTACAGAATCAGGAGTACCAGATGGAATATTTCAAACAGTAATAGGAAGTGTAGAATCAGCCAATCACTTAATTGATTCTGATGTCAATGCAGTGACATTTACAGGAAGCACTGATGCTGGTGCAAAAGTAGGTCAACGAGCTGCTATGAATTTAAAAAAATGTGTTTTAGAACTTGGAGGAAGTGATCCATTTATTGTATTAGATGATGCAATTATTGAAAAAGCTGCTGAGGGCGCTGTCAAAGGTAGATTCATCAATTGTGGACAAAGCTGTGTTGCATCTAAAAGATTTTTTGTTGGAAAAAATATTGCTAAAGATTTTATTGAATCATTTATTAAAAAAGCATCACAACTAAAAGTTGGAGATCCTACTTTAATTGAAACTGATGTAGGACCTTTATCAAGTAAAGGTGGATTAGAAACAATTTCAGGAATTGTAGAAGATGCTAAAGAGAAAGGAGCTGAGATTCTTTTAGGCGGTTCACAAATTGATGGAAAGGGATACTTCTATCAACCTACAATTCTTACTAATGTTAAACCAAATATGAGAATTGCTAAGGAGGAAACGTTTGGGCCAGTTGCACCTATAACTATCGTTGAAAATGAAAGTGAAGCGGTGAAATTGGCAAATAATACAGAGTTTGGATTGGGAGCAAGTATTTGGACCAAAGACTTGGCAAAAGCTGAAAAAATGTCAAGAAGAATAGAATCTGGGATAGTTAGTGTAAATAATGTGGTTATTTCAGATCCAAGAATTCCTTTTGGAGGAATAAAACATAGTGGGTTTGGAAGAGAATTATCAAGATACGGAATTCTTGAATTTGTAAATATTAAATCTGTTAGATTCTATGATAATTTGAGTCATCATCATTACGTAGAATAAGTTATCATTAATCATCGTCTTCATCATCATAATCACATTCTTCTAACTCTATATGAGTTGGATTACGATTATCATCAAAGTAGATTTCTACACATATGTCAGATGCTAAAGTTGAGGCTAAAGTTTCAGCTATATCCTTTGGAAAATTACTATCTAGACTAGAATTTGATGAATATTTGTACTCAGTAATTTCATCTTCATGATAGAAGTCTATCTCTATAGTACCATTCACATATTTTCTGACTCCAACAACCTGACCAAATATGCTGTAAGCCAAATCTAACTTCCTTGTTTTGAAACATCTCTAGTGAGAGTTTCAGCTAATTGTTCATAGTGTTCTCTAGTTTTTCCAGTTTCTTTTAATTTTGATTCTTCAATTTCATTGAGTTCCTTATCGACCTTTTTTGAAACATATTGTAAGCGTGCTTCAGCTATCATGAATAATTTATTATTTTCTTTCCATAAATGTTCTGTTATGTGTTCTACATATTGTTGCATATCAATAATCAATTTGGTAGAATCTCCTGTTAAAATATAATTTTTGGCAGAGATTTCCATTTCTTTTCCAATTTCTCTAGAACGTTCGTGATCTATCAACATCATTGCTATAGGGCCCATGTGATGTGGCATTCCTGCTTGTTCTAATGCTGGAAATAAAGAATTTTCTTCCTTACTATGATGACAAACATCTGTAAAATTTTTAGTGAAATCAATAACAGGCAACAATATAGATTCAGGAATTTGTTTACCATCATTTAGAAGTTGAATTGTAGATTCCATTGCTTTGATAACTTTTTCAATTAGCTCATGATCTCTTCTTAGTGATGTAGTTGACATAACTATTGCAAATAAAATCCAATATCTATATCTTATTCAGATTTTAAATAATTAAAAGATAGGAAATTAGTTAACGAGTAATTCGTTAACAATTTTGTGTCTTTAACGATTAGAGAGGCTTTTTGCTTTAACAAATGCCCAAATCTTTTTTGTCATTTCACTTGGTGCAATAGGTTTGTTACCAAAAACTTGTTCAACAGTTTCTTTACGACCTGCAAAACTAATTGCATAACCACCAAATGCTGGTTTTTTGGACTTGCTTGATGATTTTGCTGCAGTTTTTGATTTTTTACTAGTGCTTTTAGTTGTAGTTTTCTTTTTTGTAGCTTTATTTTTTGCTGCCAATTTCTTATTATATTTTAAATTAAGTATAAGAACTTACACTTTTGTATAATGCAAAATCAGGTAATTTTCAAGTTTTTTTATTGTATTTAATCTGAGTCTGGGGGATTTTTTGATTTTATCAAAACCTTTTCCTTGAACAAATGTAATTGCATCAGTTCCTCCAATAATAAATGGAGAGACAGCAATCAAGATTTCATCAAATAGATCATTATGAATAAATTGCCAATTAACAGTACCACCACCTTCCACCAAAATATTTTTAATTTTTCTTTTACTTAGATGATTCATTAAAGATTTTATGTTCACTGAGTTTTCACCAGTTATTATAATTTCAACTGGAAATTTTTTTAATTTTTTTAAATTTGATTTACTAATTTTTTTTGAAACAACAATAATTGTTGGAATTTTATCAGATGTTTGTAAAATTTTTGAAGCAACGTTGATTGTTCCTCTTGAATCTAAAATTATTCTTATAGGATTTTTTCCCTTTACGTATCTTACTGTAAGCATTGGATCATCCCTTTGAACTGTATTTTTTCCTACAAGAATTGCATCGACTTTTGAACGAAGTTTATGAATTCTTATTTTATCTTTTTTTGAAGATAGTTTTGAATCTCCTAAACGTGTAGCAATTTTTCCATCGATAGAAATGGCTGCACTTAAAATTATATGTGGTCTAGATTTTTCCATGAACTATTTTACCTCCAATCATTACGGCACGAATATTAGATTCTGATGCTCTATGTACTATGGATGCATGAATATTATGCATTGGTTCTAAGTCTAATGCATGTTTGTTGATAAAAATACCATCTGCAAGTTTACCAATTTCAATTACTCCAATATCTTTATTCAAAATTTTTCCACCATTCACAGTTGCCATTTTTAAAATTTCTTTTGGGTCTATTCTTTTTTTATGAATACCCATAGTTACTTTCCATAAATAATCCATCTCTCTAAACATATCTGGAGAATTTATCATTACATTATCAGTACCTAGCCCTATAGTACAACCAACTTTTTTCATTAATTCAATATCAGGAATTCCTTCAGCAAGTGCAGCGTTTGCTCTTGGACAAATTACAATTCCAGAAGTTATTTTTGATGCAGAACGTAGATCATTTAATGATGCATATGTCATATGTACCAAAAAATGTGGTTTCATTGTCAGTGCACGTGTAGTTTCAGATATTCCTGTAATTTTTTTGGATTTAGAAACACTTTGTTCTGTTTCAGATGAATGAATAGCACGAAGTTTAGGCGTGGAAGAGTAATAGTTTAGTACAGATGAGCTATTTTCATTTGCTCCACTCACTCCAATTCCATCACATTTTTTTAATAATTCTACTAGCTCATTCATTTTAGTTTTAGGGATAGATTCGTTTTTTTTTATTTCAGATGTTCCTTGATAGAATTCTAATCTACCAAGAACAATCCCACGTATTTGTAATTTAGATAGAATTTGTTTCAGTAGTAAAACACCATCAAGCCCACCTTCTCTAAAATCTACAAAAGTTGTAATTCCTTTATTTATCATAGATTGGCAGGAATATTTCATAAAACTTGCTAGATGGTTTTTTTCAGTATTTTTTAGAATTAACGGTTTTACACCAGATACAGGATGAATTCTTTTGTCTACAGAACTGTTTAGAACAACATCTTTTCCAATAGAATCACCTAGATGAGTATGACAATTTACAAATCCTGGAATTAACAGTAAACCTTCACAATCAAAGGATTCATCTTTTGTATTTACTCCAATATTGGATTTTATTTGTTTGAATCTTGAATCTTGTATTTTTATATCAGTTTTTGGAACAAAATCTAATTCTTTACCTAATAGAACACTAACATTTTTGATTAGCATGATAATTCATACACGGTTGGTTTTTCTTTTCCTGAATCTCTAATTTCTCTTATTGTATCAAGAGATTTTGTTGCAAGTTTTACAGCATCTCTAGCATTTTTGGCATTACCTATTCCACAATTCAAAGTAATATTATCTTCATTTTTAATTAATTCAATGAAATTTTTAACGGATTGTTTAGCTTCATCGTTTGCAACAACCATGAAATTATCCCCACCCATAAAAAATGTAAGAGAATTTTTTTGTAGAAAAAATTTTGACATTTTTGCATATAGATTAAAAATTATGGAAGTAGTTTCATAAGGAGAAATTATTTTTCTTCTTGATGTAAGATTTTCTACATCAAAATGCATTATGGATACTTTGTGGTCAGAGTGACCATTAATAAATCCAAAAATTGAAAATTCCTTGTTTAGAAAGATCTCATTTTTTTTACCTTCATATGCTTTCAGATTTGCATCAAAGGGGGAATCAGCATAACCAATAGATATGGATAATCGCATATCAAAAGAATTTTCAAGATTTTTCTGAATTTCGATATGATCCTCTAAGGTTAATCCATTAGAAACTACAAAAAATTCATCTGCTCTATTTAAAAAAACAAGACAGTTTTTTTCTGAGAATAATTTTTGAATTTCTTGGTATAATGATGCCTGAAGCATTTGAAGTGCATGTTCCCTGTCACTACCAAGAGTCAGAGTCCATGGACCATAGCCACTAATTTTCAATATGCTAAGCTGGATCATTTTTGAATCCTTTTTAATTCATTGAATATTTTCACAACTGATTCCACTGCACGTTCTGCTACAGGTCGTATTCTGGCATATGCGTGTCTATCTTGCATTCCAGGCCCAGTTATTCCTAAAGATACAGGTTTTTGATATTTAATAGATAATGCTGTAAGCGCATTTGCCGTAGAATGTGCAATTACTTCATCATGTTTAGTTTGTCCTTTAATTATTGCACCAAGAGTAACCACTCCGTCAACATCCTTTTTTTGTAACAATACATCAATAACTATAGGCATATCAAATGCACCTGGGACTTTACAAGTATAGTTTATTTTTAATTTCATTTTTTTTGCTTTTTCCTCTGCAACAGAGAGCATCCTGAACGTCACCTCTTCATTGAATTCCGAAACCACTATAGCAATATTCAAAATTAATGCACCTTAGCAAATTCTAATAATTCTTTTCCATCAATTAATGGAATGGCATTTTGTTTTGCATACTTTTCTGCCTTATCAACAGACAAAGCAGTATAAGTTTGAGCATCCATCATTTCACAAATTGCAGTAACTGGAGTCAATCCTGCAATTTTACTAAGATATACAGACATTTCAGTATGACCTTGTCTTTTTGACAATAATCCTTCTGAGGCAATTAACAATGGAACATGACCCGGTGTTTTAAAAGAAGAAACAAATTTTTTCTTTTTATTTTCCACCTTGAAAATATTAGCCATTTCTCTTATTGTTAATGATCTGTCTTTGTCTGTTATACCAGTATAAGTTTGATAGTGATTAACTGAAATTGAAAATGTTGGATGATCACCATATGGAGCAAGTCCCATGATCATCTCTTTATTAGAAATTGGAGAATCTGCTAAAATTTCATGCATATACCGTAATTCTAGAGAATTTGCAAAATTATGTTCAATTGCAATACATAAAAGGCCACCTGCATGTTGTCGCATTCTTGCAACATGTTCTGGAGTCACAAATTCTGCAGCAACTACCATGTCTATCTCATTTTCTCTTCCTGCAGAATCAAATAATAATACAAACTCACCGCGTTTTAATGATTCAATCCCAGATTCAAGAGACATATGCAAAAATCAGCAGCAAACTAATTATAAAGTTTACTAAAAAATTGGTAATTACCACAAAAATGGTATTATAACAATTTTATTTTAAGATGTATTTACCCAGTATATCTGTCTCAATGTTAATTTTATCACCAACATTTTTGATTTTAAAATTGGTCTTTTCTATTGTGTGAGGAATAAGACATACTGAAGCAAGATTATTTTTAATGTCTACTACGGTTAGACTAATTCCATCTATTGCAATTGAACCTTTTTTCACAACATATTTTGTCAAGTTTTTTGGAATTTCAAACCAAACTTGAACTTCTTTAGGTTTTTCTTCTATTTTTTTAATGGTTCCAACACCATCAACATGACCTAAAACAAAATGTCCTTCTAAGCGCTCACCAGCTTTTAGACTTCTTTCAATGTTAACAATATCACCAGGTTTTAGATTTCCTAGATCAGTTTTACGAGTAGTTTCTTCGATCATTTCAAAAATGCATGTAGAGTTAGAAAGTTTGGTAGCTGTAAGACAAACTCCATTCAAAGACACACTTTGTCCTATTTTCAAACCTTTTGCATGTTTTCCTAAATTTACCGTCATTTGAATAGAACTTCTAGTTTTTGTATTTTTGGAAATTTTCTCAATTTTGCCGATTCCCTCAACTATTCCAGTAAACATCACCATGTTGTAAAATTTCTTTGTATAAATTGATTTTCTTGTTAATATGAATTTTATTTTTTATTGGATAATTCATCAAATTCGTTTTGACAGAATTGATGAAAAACAGTACACTTGTTTTTTTTGGCATCAGTGATGATTTTTGTCATATCTTTGACTAAAACACCCTGTGCTGCTAAAAAAGCCTCATCTACCATACCTAATTTTTCAAATGCTTTAGATTTAGCAATGGATGCTTCGTTTAAGCTAGGATCTTCAATTTGTGCTTTATCATAAAACTCGATAGATTCTTTATAATTTTTTAAATGGTTTAAGGAAATAGCCTTATTCATCAATGCAGTAATGTCATTACTATCAATTTTTAGTGTTTTATCATAAAATTCTATAGCTTCTGCATGTCGATCTAATTCATTTAGTGACAGACCCAAGCTATTGAATGTCCAAGTATCTGTAGAATCGTGTTCAAGAATAATGTTACAGCAAATTATAACATCATCATATCGTTTTAACTTTTCAAGTGAATAAATTTTATTTTTTAAAGCATAGTTATCATAATTTTTTATTTTTAATACTTTATCACAATAGATGATTGCATCTTCATACCTTTCTAAATGTATTAAAGCCAATGCAGAATTTTGAAGTGCCACCATATCATTTTGATTATTAGAAAGCAATTTTTGACAATAATTGTACATTTCATCATATTGTCCAGATTCAAACATTCGTTTGATTACAACGGTAGGATCAAGTAGATTAATCAATTGTACCACTGCAATATGGAATTATCAAGTCTTTATTCTATTCGAAAAGGTAAAAAATGTTATTTGATAAAAATTATTTTAAGACTTTTCTAAGAGTTTCATTTAGAACTTTGGAATAGCTGTATGAAGATTGTTCTTGCTGAATCATTTTTGCTTGACGAATTCTTATTTTTTTATCCAGATCATCATCAATCATTATCGTTACACGTTTGCTCATTGTACTTAGTAATTTATGATGATTTCAATATAAGATTATATGAAATGTCCCAATTGTGGGAATAGATTTAGCCGTTAATTATAGAGACAATTTGTTCCATGTTAAACGGTTTACGGATCAAGGGAATAGATAATTTTTCTAATTTTTCTTCAGTTGAATAACTACTATCTCCACTCACAGCGATGATTTTTGCATTAGAGTTTATTTCTTGAATTTTTTTGATTGCATAAAAACCGCTTCCATTTGGCATCATTATATCAATTAAGACAACATCAGGGGTTTTTTCTTTGTAAAGTTTGATTGCAGTTATACCGTCATAACCACTACCCACGACTTTAATGCCTTTTTCCTCCAAGAATTCGCCAAATAATCTAACTGTATCTTCATCATCATCAATTACAATAACGGAACGTTTCATAATAGTCATGATTAATCACACATGCTTTAATATTTTGTATTATTTTTTAATATCATATGGGAGGAATAGACAGATTAATTGCTAAAGCATTATCTCAAAAAATTAAACAAAAACTGGATGAAGATGAATTAAAAAATTTAGAAAGAGAGTTATTTTTAGAACATGGAATGTCAATAAAGCTATCCATAGAACATTTTGATAAATTGAATTTAGTATTAAAAAATATTTTAAATCTAAATAGAAAAAAATTTGAAACTGAATGTCTAAATGAAGTAATTAACATTCAAAAAAAAGGTGCTAAATACTCTGTTAGAATAATTGAACAAAACTTAGTAGATTCACTATTAGTGTTATGTGGAGATTATGAAACTAGACAAATGCTTAATTGTCTTTTTGAAAACGAGTTAACCATCCCTCAAATTTTAAGTGAAGCTCAAATTCCAAAAACATCAGGATATAGAAAAATTGAAAATTTAATTATAAATGGATTAATTGTAGAATCTGGCAAAATACTTAGTGAGAGTAAAAGAATTTCAAAATACAAATGTGTTTTTGACGAAATAAAGATTGAAATGAAAAAGAATGATATTTTACTTCAAGGAGTAATGAATGAACAAATTTACGATAAGAGTACTTGTATTGACTTTTAAGTATAAAAATATAAGATTTAAAAATAATTTATAAAAAAATTCTAAATTGATGTAGACTTTACAATTTCAAGTACTGTTTTAGCTTGTTTAAAGTGAACCTCATCAATCATTTTTCCATCTATAGTTGTGGCTCCTTTTCCTTTTTTTGTTGATTCTAAATAAAATTTGTAAACTTTTTCTGCCCATTGAATTTCTTTTTTACTTGGATGGAAAACTTTGTGAGTTGTCAATATTTGGTCAGGGTGTATGATACTTTTTCCTGTATATCCAAGATCTTTTCCAACTTGACAATCTTTTTCTAATCCCTTAATGTCTTTAAGATCTTGCCAAATAGCATCAATTGCAGAAACTCCTGCCGCTCTTGCATCTACTGGAATTTTTGCCCTAGAATATTTTCCGCCTTCTGAATTTTTTGAATATTCAATTCCTAAATCATTTAAGAGATCAAAAACCCCAAAAACTACTGCATGTATTCTTTTACTGTATGATGCGATATTGTATGTGTTAACTACTCCTTCAGCTGATTCAATGGAAGGAATTATTTGAATTGGTTTTAGTTTACGATTCTTTTCCAATAATAAAAGATTCTTTTCAATTTTTTTTATTTCAGCAACATTATTTACTTTCGGAATCACTATTCCATCAATTCCTTTTTGAATAATTGTTTTGAGATCATCTTGGATTTTTCCAGACTTTGGAGAATTTGTGCGCACAAAAATTGATGATTTGTAAGATTGACGTGAGTTTAGTGCGTCTTGAATTAATTTTCTAGCATTATTTTTTTCTTCATCAGGTACAGAATCTTCTAAATCAAAACAGACTATATCAGCTTGAATATTTTTTGCTTTTTCTAAAAACCTAGAATTGTTTCCGGGAACAAAAATAAGACTGCGAAAAAGCTGTGTCATTAAATTATTAGGCGTTTTCTGGCTTTAACATAATTTTGCCAAAGAACTTTCCAGAGAGCATTTTTGTATGTGCTTCTGCAGCTTGTTCAAATGTATAAGTAGAATCAATTTCTGCTTTAATCTTACCCTTACCCATCCAATACAATCCAAGATCCATTTCAGCTTTAGTTCCTTGAGTTGAACCTAAAACATTGATTCCTTTAAAGAAAATGTGTCTAAGATCAATTTTTGCATCATATCCTGTAGTAGCTCCACATGAAACAAGTGTTCCTCCATAGTTTAGAAGTGTTAATTGTTTGTTAAAGTGGGTTTCTCCAATATGATCAAATGTTAAATCAATTCCAGGTCTAACACCAGTTTTTGCAGCGATATCTTTTGTAATTTTAAAGACTTCCTTGTGCCAATCTTCTTTTCTATGATCTACAGCATAATCAGCACCTAATGCTTTGCATTTATCGAGTTTATCTGCACTAGCAGTTGCAATAACAGTACAGTTGTAGAGTTTTGCAATTTGAATTCCAAAGCTACCAACACCAGAACCTCCACCCATAATTAGAACAGTTTGTCCAGGTGTAATTTTGGCTCTTCCAACTAACATATGCCAAGAAGTAAGAATTGTCATTGAAGCTGCTGCTGCTTGTTCATAAGAAACGCCTTCTGGAATTTTTGATACATTAACTTCTGGTAGATGTACTAGTTCACTATATGCACCCCAGAGTGGACCTGTTTGGAATCCCCAAACTTGTCTATTGGTACAATCAAATTCTCTACC
>JAGXTE010000042.1 GCA_018334095.1 Nitrosarchaeum sp. | reverse complement strand
ATTAATCCAAATGGGAATGAATTAGGTTCGGTATCAGTCTATATTATTGAAAAGTAAAAGGCGTTTACCCCTTTACTGCAGAACTCTGAGAGATTTCCTCTCGTGGACAGGTCGTTAAAACGCCTGAATGCCTTTTCTGTTCTGCGGGGCAACGCAATTTTAGTCGATAGGAATTATATCCTTCGGCATTAATTCTTATAGTTACTTTAACTATTTAAGATTTAATACAAAAAATTATAATAATTTATAGCTCTTTATAAGATTTTTATATTTTCATAGAATATGTTTTAGAAATTCAGATGTAAAAATTATTTTGAATAATTAGATTTTAAAACTACAAAATGAATTAATTTTACAATAAAATTTATTTTTTATTAATTAAAAAATTTTAAATAATTTTTTCAACTTTATACTGCTATAAATTACGAAATTCATTGAATAAAATATTGAAATTATCTGGAAAAGTTGCTATTGTAACTGGTGGAAGTAGAGGTATTGGTTTTGCAACAGCAAAAATTTTTGTAGAAAATGGTGCAAAAGTAGTGATAACAGCAAAAGATTCAAAACGATTAGAAGAAGCTACTAGTCAGCTTACAAATACAATAGGAATAGCAGCAGACATTAGAGATGAAAATGATGTTAAAAAAGTAGTAGAACAAACGATTAAAAAATTTGGCAAGTTAGATATTTTGATAAATAATGCAGGAGTATTTCCAAAAATAAAACAGTTACATGAAATTGATGAATCGGAATGGAATGAAGTATTAGATGTGAATCTCACAGGACAATTTAGATTTACAAAAGAAGCTATACCTCATCTACAAAAAACAGCAGGATCAATAATTAATATTTCATCTGATGCAGGACTAAAAGCATATCAAGGATTTAATGCTGATGCATATTCTGCATCAAAAGCGGGAATAATTATTCTTACAAAATGTTGGGCATTAGAGTATGCAAAAGACAAAATTCGGGTCAACTGTATTTGCCCTGGTGTTGTTGATACTGATATGACAAAACCATTTTTAAAAACTCAAAAAGATAGGGAATTTATGAATAATGAGCATCCCATAGGCAGGATTGGTAAGCCAGAGGAAGTAGCTAAAGCAATATTATATTTTGCATCTGATGATGCTGCATGGACAACGGGTGCAATTCTTGCAGTGGACGGTGGAGAATCAATCAAATAAAATTCACATGGCTTTAATACTGTTTAATGAGTAATGAAATGATGACCGATAAAAAGAAAAAAGCAAAATTGATTATTTTATTAGGAATAATTTGGGTAGTAATTACACTTCCATTACCTTGGATTGTAAATAATCCACAAGTATCAGAATCTCAATTTAACATTATACTTGGAATTATCGGAATAATGTCTATTCCATTTATTGTCCTAGGAGTTGTTTGGACACTAAAACCAGAATTAACAACATAGGTAACTACCATTGAAAAACATTCCAATTTTAGATAAAATGCCAGAATTAGACGTGGCTATTGAAGCTGCATATAAAGCTGGAAATTCAATTTTAGAGATATATAAAAAAAATTATGAAACATTCACAAAAAGTGATGACTCGCCTATTACTGAAGCCGATTTAAAAAGTAATGAGATCATTAAGACTATTTTATCAAAAACTAAACATAAAATTTTATCAGAAGAAGATAAAGATGATCAAAAACGATTATCAGAAGAAATTATTTGGATAGTTGATCCTCTCGATGGTACTTCTGATTTCATAGATAAAACTGGAGAATTTACAGTTATGATTGCATTAATTAAAAATAAAAAACCAATCATTGGTGTCATAGGATGGCCAACAGAAAAAACAATTTTTGCAGCACAAAAAGGATGTGGTGCTTTTAAATTTTCAGAAGGTAAATGGAAGGAAATATCAGTTACAAAAATATCAGAACTCTCAAAATGTAAAGCAGTTGGTTCAAGACATCATCTTTCAGAAAAAGAAAAAATGTTTATCAAAAAATTAGGAATTAAAAATTTCACTAGTATTGGAAGCTCATTAAAAGTAGGCAAAATTAGTTCTGGAGAAGCTGAAGCATACATAACTACAACAGATAAAATGAAGGAATGGGATTCAGCTGCATCTTATTGTTTAATTTCTGAAGCAGGTGGAAAAATGACTGACATGGCAGGAAATGACATTACATACAATAACAAAGTTGTAAATCATAAAAATGGAATTTTAGTAACTAATGGAATAATTCATGATCAAATAGTTGAAGAATTTAAAAGACTAAATTAGATTTCTTTTCTTAAGAAAATCCTTTATTTTATTAGTACTATCAGATAATTGTTCATGTTCTGTATCTATTAACAAGTCCGGATTTTGTGGAGCATCATATGGATCATCAATTCCCGTAAATCCTTTAATCTCTCCTTTTCGTGCTTTGGCATACATTCCTTTGACATCTCTTTGTTCACATTTTTCAACTGAACATTTAACGTAACATTCAGCAAATTGATCACCTGAATTAATGATCTCTCGTGCATTATCTCGATTTTCTTTGTATGGAGAAACCAAAGATACTGCAGATGGAACTCCATGTTTTAACAACAATTTTGCAAGATGTGCAACTTTTTTGTTATGTTCATCTCTACCTGCTTTGGAAAAATCTTTAGGTGAAAACCACTCTCTTAGTTCATCTCCATCAAGCATAGCTAAGTTTGGGATATCTTTTTGGAGTTCTTTTACAATTGTAGTCTTTCCAGAACATGGTAAACCTGTCATCCATAAAACAAAAGGCTTCATAATTAGAATTTTCTCAAATAGGTCTTAAAGAGTTTACGTTAGAAAATAATCGTATTATTCAAGATCTTTAGTTTCTTGTGTATTTGTAAACTTTTTGTATTTTTGCCATAAAGCCTATAATAACATAGAATAGTGATGTTGCAATAATAATTTTAGGTGAAAATCATGAAATTCATCAAGATTATGCCTCTACTTCTTTTAGGATTTTTTGTTTTGGTATCAAGTGCATATGGAGAGATAGTAAATCAGAGTATGGAAGGAAGTATGGATATTCAAATAACACATCCAGATGAAGTGATAGTTGGAAGAATAGCATCAATTTCAGTATTAATAAAAAATAACGGGTGGGAAGACAAACAAGATATTTCGTTTATATTTACTAGTCAAGATAATTCTATGATTCCAGTTTTAGATAATAGTATAACAATAAAGAAATTATCTCAAGGTAGTTCATTTGGAGGAAGTAAAGATTTTAAGATTTCAACAGATGTTAATCCAGGAATACATTTTCTTAATGTAAAATATTCGCAGGTTTTAGTAAGTAATAACAAAGAACCACAAGAACCAAGTGTTTATGATATTGCAATACCGATAGTTGTGAAGAATGAACCAAGTGTAATAATTCATACAATTACACCAGAAGCAATTTTTACAAATGCAGAATTTCCATTTGTTGTAGAAATAATTTCTAAAGATATAGAAATATCAGATGTCAATGTTGAGATAATTCCTCCAAGAGATATTCAATTTAGAGGAGAAACATCACATTCATTTTCAAATATAGAAAAAAATTCTCCAATAATTATTAATTCAAGAATTATTTCTCCAATTGAAGAAGTAAATACAGAATACAAAATGCCATTTAACATCATAGTTAGATATACTGATGATATAGAAGAAGAAAAAATAGAATCTCAGACTATTTCAGTCATATTACGTCCTAGAACATTTATGGAGTTAACAATGGATGGCGGAATATGGATTGGCAATTTCTTTATAGCTCCATATGTAAGCATAGGAACAATAATTGGCATTCCAGCTGGAACAATTATCTCATTATTAATTCGAAAAAATCAAAAATCAACAAAAAGGAGAAATAAAAAGAAAAAATAACAAAATTAAGAATCTAATTTTTTAGTAATGATTTGCATGTATTTTTGATTATATTCTGTAAATAATCGAATTTTATCGTGTGCCAAGGCCATAGCGCCAGGTCGACTATTGATTTGTTTATTTGCACTTTGCTGTTGTTCTAATAATTTTTTTAAATCATTTTTAGTTTGAAATTCAAGTTTATTAATCAAATTTTGATATTCATTTTCTAATAGTTTTTTTGTATCTTTAGCAGGAGGAAATGCTCCTATGATTTCTTTTGTAGTGATTTTTCCAAACACTTTCAAATTTAAATCAGTCAAAAGTAAAAACTCCAATTAACATTATAAAAGTAATTTAGAATTATGTAGAATTAATGTTTTTTTAAAGATTAATTTGAAATTATTAATGCTAATTATCAGATAAAAAACATAAAACGTAGAGTATTTTTCTGAATTTAAAATTATTCTAGAATTTAGATAATAAAGTGAGATGTATTTTTATTGTATAAATAAAAATCAATAATCATGTTCATTAAAATCTGAACCAAGTTGTATTGTTGCAATTACTGTGTTTTTTGTAGTTTGAAATTTAATATTTTTGTTTGGCATAAATTGATTAAAAATTTCTTTTAGTAATTGTTCTGTGAAAAATGACCAATTCATTCCTAATTCATGCTGAATAATAAAATGATGTAAATCTCCTTCAATTCGATGATCTGATTTCATTCCCGATGCACGCATGTAATCTTCTAATGTTTCAATACAACGTTTTAGATCATATTTTCCTTTCATAAAAAGAACTGTATCTTTGATAATTGGTAGAACTGATTTAATAATTTCATTAATATCATCTCCATTCATTTCAGCACCTAACGAATCCAAAATTCCTCTTGGAATTGGAATCATTCCAATTTTATCACCGAATCGATCCCAATTTACATATTTTTCAAGAATTTGTTTTACCAAAACATTTTGTGAAATTTTGTTATTCGTTGCTTCTGTTTCTAATTCATGAACAATGTTAGATGGTAGTCGATACGTAATACTGCGAGTTTTTACTTTTGACTGTTCATCAGATTTGTTTTTTGATGGAGAAGATTTCACAAGATTAAGATCTATATTGACTATATAAGGTAATTAGAAATTTTGTAAATTATTTAGATTTTTTTTTATTAAAGAAAAATTCTTTTTTATCTTCTAAATCATCTACATATGTATCCATATCTAGTTTAAATTCTTCCTCATCAGCATATGCCCTTTCTGCATGTTCACTAATATCTAATCCTGCATCTTCAACTTCAGGCGATACTCTGACGCCAATTAAGAAATCCAAAATTTTCATAATTATCCACGTTCCACAAAAACCTAGAGCTGCTGCTACACCAACTCCTATTGCTTGAATTCCTAATTGATCAGGATTTCCAAATAATAATCCATTTGGTCCAGCTGGATTTACTAATTTACTAGCAAAGAGTCCAATTGAAAGAGAACCAATAATTCCTGCAACACCGTGAACTGAACTAACATCTAATGCATCATCTATCTTTAGTTTTTCTTTGAAGATTATAATTCCAGAATAGGATGCAATACCAATTGCTATACCAATAACGAAAGAATGTTCTACACTTACAAATCCTGATGCTGGTGTAATTCCTGCAAGACCTGCAATGGCACCATTAACTGCTGCAACAACAGAAGGTTTACCTGTTCTCATCCATGACAATCCAACCCAAATTAGTGCAGATACTGAAGATGCCATATGAGTTACAATGACTGTGTTGCCTGCTAGAGAACCAGAAGCTAATGCACTACCTGCATTGAATCCAAACCAACCTAACCAAAGAAGAGATGATCCTACTACTGCTAAAGGTATACTGTGAGGAATTTCAATTGCAGGACCAAAGAATCTTCTACGACCGAGTACTATAGCTGCAGCTAGTGCACCCATTCCAACACTTGTATGAATAACTATTCCGCCTGCAAAATCAACTACACCAAGTTGTGCTAACCAACCACCTCCCCATACCCAATGAACAAGTGGATAGTAGATCAAAATAGACCAAGAAGCTATGAATATGATAAATGAACTAAATTTCATTCTTTCTGCAATAGTACCAGTTAGAAGTAATGGTGTAATTGCAGCAAACATCAATTGGAATTTTACAAACAATACGCCTGGAATAGTTGGTGCATAATCAAGCGCTTCATCCCATGGAACTCCTTTTAGAAATACCCAATCCATATTTCCAATAAATCCACCTGATTCATCAGGGCCAAATGATAAACTAAATCCAAAAACAAACCACATTACACTAAGTAAAGCTAATCCAAAGAAGATTTGCATAAAAACAGATACAGCATTTTTCTTTCTCAATAATCCTGACTCAAAAAGGCCAAGGGCAGGTATCATTAAAAGAACCAAACTTCCAGCTACAAGCATCCATGCGGTATCACCTGTATCTATTGGCATGCTAATTTTCAAGTTCTAAAACTAAATAATAATAACGAAATTAGCTAACCATTTGATTATCACTTGATTATCAAAATCTGAAACTATTATTTGTGAAAAACCTTTTAGAAATATCAAATGCTAAGAATTGAAGCACTGCTAGGAAATAATGACGTAATGGCAATAAGTGAGGCTTTAAGAAAAATTGAGATTGGCGGTTTAACTGTGGGTAAAGTCAGAGGAAGAGGAAAAAACCCACCAGCAGAAATTCATGCATCTAAAGGAAGTGCCATATTTCAGCCTCAATTCAGTGAAAAATATGTCATAGTAGTAATTATTCCAGAAAGTAAGGAAGAAGAAGTTATCAATATTATTAAAACAAAAGGAAGTGTTGGAAAGATCTTCGTTTCACCAATATTACGTGCTATAGATATTGGAACAGGAAAGGAAGGAGAAGAAACAATTTAACTAAAAGTCATGAAAATTATTTTCATAAACAATTGTAGAATGTTTTAGTTGTTTTTCAATAGTTGGCAGATATCCCATAATACAATAATTAACAAAACTACTAAATGATTTAATTCTATAATCTGACTGTAATTTTTCTTTATTATCTTCATATATTTTTTCAAGTTTTATTAATGTAAACTTATGAAGTGGAACTAGCCTGCTTCTCTTAGTTTTTGGTTTGGAAGAGAAAAAGACTTTATCAGATTCAAGATCATGTTGTGCACTAAGTGTATTCATATCTACAACTTCTTCCATTTCTGAAATGAAGATTTTTCCTCCTTGATTTTCAGAAAAGCCAGATTTTTTAGAAATTAATTTAATAACTTGTCTTGCATCTTTTTCTAAAACAACCAATTCTATTTTGGAAAGTGGAATTGCTTTAACATTGGTTGAACCAGCTTTTGCACCTGATTGTTTATCAAAAATTTTGCTATCCTCTAAATTTCGTTTATCAATAATTGAATATCCCATACTACTTAGTTCATTAATAATTACAGGGTATGTTGAACGCTTGATTATTGCTTCAATTTTTTTCATAAAAAAAATTTGAAAATAGGTTATTTATGTGTCTATTTGATTATTATTCGTGATTTTCAAAATTACATCTACTAAATTCGATAAGAAAAATATCAAGAATGGTTGAATAATTTGAAAAAAATTTGTTTATATGAATAAAAAAGGGGCTTAATGTGCAGATTGAGTTAATAAAACGTTATAAGAAATCGTTACAAGTAAACAGTATGGCAATTCCAGCAGATATTCAAGAGTATGTAGAAAAAAATGTCAAATTAATGATATCTCAGACTGAAACTTATCTTCCTTTTATCAAAATAGCATTTCCCTATTCACAAAATTTAGCAGATGGTGTTTACAATCTAATTATAGGTAGTGCATTATCTGTTTTTATAAATCAGTATGCAATGAGGATGAAGTATCCATCAGCAGAAGATTTTGCAGATTTTGGAAGATTAACTTTCAAGTATAGAGAACAAATAGATAAATTCTTCAAATAATTATTTTATTTCTATTTTATGAATAAAAACTTTTTTTGGAATTATTATTTTTAATCTACCATTTTCAAATTTTGCAGAAATTTTTTTGTTATCAATCTTACTTGGAAGTGTAATAGTTTTTTTAAAATATTTGTATTCTATAATTTTCCCAAATTTTTCTTCAGAATATTTTTCTTTTAATTTTGCTTCAATATTAATAGAATTTTCATCAAATGTAACTTTAATATCTTTTTTATTTACTAAAGGAAGATCAAATTCTAGTAACCAATGGGTTTCATATTCTCTTAAACATGAAAGAGGGGAAAGAATTTGAAACTCAATATCATCATAGAATAATGAATTTGTTGACGAGGGAATAATTCTAATTTCAAATTCATCATAATTATTTTTAATCATTATATCATCGATAAATTTGTGGTATTCTTGGTTGATTTTTTAGTTGTTGTTGCTGTAGGGTATGTATAGTTTCTTCCATAAGATTTCTATGTTGTATTCTTAATCGTTCCATTTTCTTTTGAATGTCAACTGTATTCATTTTAATATTTAAGATTTTAGACAGTGTCGTAATTGCTAGAATAGAAGCTTCTGGATCGGGAAAGAAAGGATGGCATTCGGTATACAAAAATAATGCTGGGATTTTTGATTTTCTGAAAACAGTTATCATTGCAGCGTCTGTCCCAAAAATTGAACCTGATAAAAATTTTGAAATTTGATTTGTGTATAAAACTTGTTCTAAAGATTGATGCGTTACTAATCCGTATATTTTAGAATCTTTAGGATCCTTGCTTATTGCTTCCATTCCACTTACAATAATTATTTTTTGAATATCATTTTTTTACAATATTCTAATATGGATTCTGTAAAATCATATGCTAAGTAGGGATCAAATGGAAGAACTGATATTATTACAAAAATATTATTCTTTTTATAGATTCTAATTGGAGGCAATATTTCCCCATTTTCTACAAATAACACTGGAGGAAGATCAGGATGATTAATTTCGCCAATTTCTTTCATACCTAAGTTATCTATCAGATAAGAAATTGCAAATGTCCCTACTAAACCATTACTTGGAAATCCAACTAACAGAATATTTTCTTTAGAGGGTACTTTACTAATTTTCATAATTAGAATATAGGTAATCCAATTTTTCGAATACTATCTTTAGATCTATTTTTTGCTCGTTTAGATAATGTTCGTAATAATTTTTGGCTCAAGTCTTCTAAAACTTCACTCAAATCAAACCCAATTGATTTGAAAATTAGTGGAGTATGATATGAAATTGTAATCATAACTGTTACTTCAAATTTTCCTTCTTTTTTATTTCCAGTTCTTTGTTGTTTTATTGTAACTCTAGCTTCATGTATTTCAGAGTATACATTCTGTAATCTTTTTAGAATTTTTGTAAATTTCGAATTAATTAATTCTATATTTTCTTGATCATCAGGCATTCCAACGATGTATAACGGAATTTGAGTTTCGAGTTTAGATGCTAGTAAAACAAGTATGTCTCTATAAGTGATAATACCTTGTAGATTATCCCAGAGATTAACTAGACAGCATGTGGTATCTGTTTTTAGCATTAAATTGATAATTTTATTTAAATCATCGTTAGCAGAACATTGTGGAATTCTGGTACTTCCTAAATTACCAACATTAGATTCTAATGCATGAAGAGT
>JAGXTE010000041.1 GCA_018334095.1 Nitrosarchaeum sp. | reverse complement strand
GGGTCATACTCTTCAGGTATTTTCTCTAATACTTAATTCCAGTACTTTACAAATGAAAAGTCATATAATTTTTGCATGTGAATCTTTCCATATTCCTCGAATGAGTGTCAACCATACAAATACAATTGTAATCAAAAGCCCAATCTTTACTGGTGTGCTTTCACTGAACCAAATTTTTGATTCTTGTGAAAATACAGAACCTTCATTGAAGAAAGGCTGACTAGTAACAGGATTTATCATGATTTCTACAGGGGAAAAATCATCAGTAAGAATTGAAACATTATCTGTTCTCATTCCAGAGGGATAATAGTTTTCTAAATAATTAATATCTGATAATAAATTATTTGCTTTATTTTGATAGGATAATGATTCTAAATCGATTCTATCAAACTGTACTTTATCTTGGGTAGCCACAAAAATTAGATTTTGTATATTTCCAATGCGAACTTCATTAGTGGTAAAAACATAAACTGTGGGAAATGAATTTTTCATTGTTTTGTATACAGACCTAGGTAGATCAGATGTATCACCCTCAAGCGAACCTATTAAATTTGAAACTACAACCCCTCCAGGTTCAAGATGATCATTGAGTATCTGAAAATATTCTTGAGTGAGTAAATGAAATGGAACATAATCTGCAGCGTATGCATCCAGAATTATTAGATCATATTTCTTATCCGAGTCCATTAAGAATGTTCTTGCATCTTCATTGAAAATCTTCAACCTCGGATTATCTTTCAAAAAGAAATACGTTTTTGCTGCCTCTATTACATCAGGATCTATTTCAACTACATCAATTAAAGAATCAGGATAAGTTTCTAAGAAATTTTTAGGTCCTGAAAATCCACCCCCGCCTACAAATAAGATTTTTTCGAGTTGAGGGTTAAAGAGTTGTCCTAAATGAAAATACTTGGAATATGTTAAGAGAAGATCATTTGGATTGTCTTTATCCATTTGACTATGTCTCAGACCATTAAGATACATGGTTCTTGTATTGTCAGAGTCTACAACATCCAGATGACTGTACGGTGTTTCCTTTTCAATAACAAGTGTTCCAATATGAGGCATAAACCCAGTTACTAGAGATGATGATGGAGTAAACAAAATTATTATGACTGCAACCGTAATTATCTTTGGAGTAGTTTTTAATCCTAACAAAGACATTATCATAAGAACAACTCCCACTCCAAATAACACCGTTCTAACATCCATGGTTGGAATCAAAACAAAAATTGTCAGAAACGTTCCAAAAATACTTCCAGCAGTAGATATCGAATATAGGGTTCCTGAGATATTTCCTACTTTGTGTAATGCTTCAGTTCCAAGCTTTATCACGTATGGTGATACAAATCCCAGTAAAGTGGTAGGAAAAAAAACCAAAATAAAAGTTGCAAACAATGAAGAAAATTGATTTTGAGGTAAAGCAGTTAATGTAAATCCAAGAACCCCAGGTGCAATAAATGGAATAAATACAATGTATAATCCAGCAGAAAATATTATGGCACAAATTTTCTTAAATTTTGGATCTTTATCTGCAATTCTTCCTCCAAGAAAATAACCAAGACTCAAACCTGTCAAAACTAATCCTATTAGACTACCCCACGTGTATGTTGAACTTCCAAATACAGGCGTAAGAATACGACTAATAATTAACTCCATTGCCATTACGGCAGCACCTGAACCAAATGCTATCAAACAAAGATGAAAAAACTTTCCTTGCAATGGTAAAATCTTTTGTAATATCATTTTATAACCAATAAATTTTTACTATACGAATTTTTTCTATTTTGTATTCTAGCATATTTTCCTACAGTGTCTTGAAAAAATAGATATTTAACAGATGCACTTTACAAATGCCAAATTTTCATTAAACAATAAACAGTTATTATAATATTATTTTTTTAAATCATTTCTAGCATCTTTGATGATTGACAAAGATGATTGAAGAAAGAGTATGGCAATAACTCCAGCAGCTATGAGGTCAGGCCACGATGTGTTTGTCAAAAAGACAAAACCTGCAGCGATTATTACCAAAATATTGCCAAGTGCATCATTACGGCTAAAAAGCCATACTGCACGTACATTTGCATCGCCTTTCCTATGTGGAAGCAATAGTAAAACTGCAATGACATTGATCAAAAGTGCACCAAAACCAAAACCCCCCATTAGTCCAGCTTCAGGAATTTGCAGAACCTGTGTGCGATAAACTGTGTAAGCAAGAACACCAATTCCCATTGCCCCAAGAAATATTCCTTGGATTAGAGCTGAGCGAGCTCGTAATTTAAGACCCCATCCTATTGCAAGTAATCCTAAGAATGTGATGGAACCATCACCAAGAAAATCAAGTGCATCAGCTTTGAGTGCTTGAGAATCAGCTAAGAATCCACCTATTATTTCAGCAATTCCATAACCTACATTGATTAAAACAACTAACCATAACGCTCTACGATATGCTGGTGTGATGTGAGATAGATCTTTTGGTAAATCATCATCAGACATTAACTCTTGATTTGATTAATTATGATGTAAACATATTGATGTGAGGTGTTCTGTTCACAAATATTATTTACAAAGTATCTGTAATGCCTTAAGGTATAATTTTTCACAACTAACAATCACATTTGCTTTGTTAAACTTAGGATTGCATATTTTACAATCTAACAAACATTTGTCTTCAGGACAGTATTTGCAAAATTGTTTTTTATTTAAGAGATTATCTTGCTATAATTCCAATATCCATATGATTATTCATCATAGACATCATTGACTTTCCTTGAGGTATCGCATGTGTATGCATTGTATGATATCCTTTTTCATCAACATTCACTTTAATCAAATATTTGCCATAACCAATGTTTTCTGCCTCAAACATGTTTCCCATCATATCCATCATGTTCATGCCATCCATGCCTTCCATAGGTCCTCCTTTCTCTATGTGTAAAATTACATTTGCATCATCTAATGGATTACCAGTTTCTTTATCTACCACTAATAGTGTGACCGTTGATTCTTTACCTACAGATACCATCTGACTTGATACTGCCTTTATTATGACATCTTTTGGAATGCTGTTCATCATTGATTGACACATGTCATTCATTCCATCCATACCCATCATTGATTGATTAGATTCAGAGTATGCAGATAGATAAAATGTGCCGCTAGTAAATACAATAATTGTAACTAGTGCAATCATCAACATCTTCATTTCACTTTTTAATTGTATTGCGTATATATCAATACTGTACTTTACAATTGTAATCTATTGTTCTTTAATATGTCCCAGTATGGAGTTGATTAGATGAAAAAATCTAGATCATTAAAATCAAAAAATAAAAAGTATTTCTTATTTGGAATAATGTCTATTGTAGTAATTGGAGTTATTGTGAGCTATACATCTAGTTTGCAGGAAAATACAAGTGATCCAAAATCTAAACTGTTAGGATCATGGATGGATATACATGGTGTTGGTATGTTTCTTTCAGGAACTGATGATACTCTTTATCTTGCAACTCACAATGGTTTATTCAAAAAAGAATCAGATGAATGGAAACTAGTAGGAAATGACAAATCTGATCTCATGGGATTTTCTATCAGTTCAAAAGAAGGAATAATGTATTCTAGCGGACATCCATCTGCAATGAATGGCAATCTTGGTTTTAGAATTAGTACAGATAATGGAAATTCATGGACAATGATTTCCAAAGTAAAAGACAATCCAGTTGATTTTCATGCAATGACTGCAAGTCACGCACAAGATGGACTTGTTTATGGTTCACCTGGAGGAGGATCTGAACTCTTTGTAACTAATGATGAGGGGGCATCATGGAGATTGCTTACACCACCAGACAGAATTGTTTCACTTGCAGCAGATCCATTAAATCCAGATACAGTATATACAGGAACAGTTTCTGGACTATATGTAAGCGATGACAAAGGAGAACAATGGCAGAAAATTAGTACTAATGTTGAAACAGGTACAATTACTGGAATAGGATTTGCATCAGATGGGAAAACAATGTATGTATTCTCATCATTTGATGGCAAAGGTACAATTTACAAATCAATTACAGGTGGAGAAATTATGGTAAAAACACAAGGTCAAATCACCAGTACTGGCGCTATATTCAATTTTGCTCCAGGACGAAATGGAGAAATTTATGCAACTGCTATGGAAAGAGTTTCAAGTGGTACGGCATCAAGTGTCTATATGACAAATAATGGTGGAGATACGTGGATTCTAGAAGGCACAAATAATTCTGAATTAGCCATGACTAATAATACATAAAAAGATAGTTTGGAATTGGTGTTATTTTTGATATTTACTTGGGTTTTTTTCAAAAACAGCTTTACATGATGGGCAACAAAAATGAAATACATTTCCGTCATACTCTAATGTCACACCACCGTGTTCTTCTACTTCCATTTTGCAAACAGGATCTACTTTCATTGTTATTCAATGTCTGATTCTTCAAATAAAGTATGTTGTTTACAAATGTAAGATGTATGATATAGATAATAGATAATCATAGAATAATCATGTCATTTCCCTTGGATGAAACTGATATTGCAATACTTGAATCTCTAATTCAAGATGGCAGAAAGTCATTCAGACAGATTTCAAGAGAAATCAAAGTAAGCACACCAACAGTACAGATACGTTACGATCGGATGATAAACATGGGAATAATAAAATCAATTTCACCCATATTGGATATGAAAAAACTTGGCATGAAATTAGATCTTGATAAAACAAATATCAAATCACAAGGAACTGCAACTAAAAAACTCAATTCAAACCTGCATGTCAAAATAAAATGTGATTATTGTAATAGGAAGATTGCTGAAAAGCCAAGCATATTAAAAATGGCAAATATTCAGAGATTTTTTTGCTGTCCTTCCTGCAAAGTTTTATTTCAAGACAAATATCAGCGAAGAATTAAAGCAATCATGAACTCACAGAAATAAAGATATTTTGACTATTCTTGCTTTGAAATTTTATTTTGTCTTGCTAGCTTAATTTTTTTATACACAAGCAATGAGACTAGTATTATTATTGCACCTACTGCGGCATTTTGTATTATGTCTTTGATGATAAATTCAGAATCCGTTTTCTTTATAGTTGAAGATGGAATCGGTTTTGGTAGATCAACGTTTATTGTTAATGGGTAAAGTTTGGATATGGTCATAGTTTTGTCAATCTGCTCGGTAGATGAGACTTTAATCATTATTTGATATATGCCTGGTTTGGTATTTTTGTCAACTGATAAATCAATAGTAGATTCTATCTGTTTTTCTTGATTCAAGTCAATTACGGAAGGAGTGGCAGTAAAAGAAACTCCATCCAATCCAGAATCAGTCATGCCAACAAGTGAAATATCAATATTGTCTAGGGATATCAAGTCATCGTTATTTTTTAGATTATGTATTGTGACTTTTACTTGATTTGATGTCTCTTTTTCTGTAAAGTTAATTTTTTCTTTGTCAACTTGTATGTCAAAAGAAACAGGAATACTGGTATCTAGATAACCAATTTTATTTGCCAAAACTTCTGTAAACCACACTTTACCATCATTTGATGCATCAAGATAGACTACTGTAGAGAGGGGACCAGTTGGAACGTCATATTCTGTAATGATACCTGATTTATCAATTTTTGAAATCTTGTTTCCACCATGTTGTGCAAAATAGATATTTCCAGATTCATCTGTATCTATCTGGCTTGGAAGAGTCTGTGGGTATAGTGTATTTGGTGATGTCCACAATGAACCGTATGTTCTCAAATTGGAATCTAATTCAGATACAATTACTCTGCTAGAGCCATGATCTGATAGAACCAATTTTTCTACTCCTTTAGGATCTTTGATTATAGCAATTCCGAAAGGTGAAAAAAAATCTGGCTTTGGTAAGCTGATCTCAGAAATATTTTGAAGTGGATTAGATTGTACGTTTGTGACATCAATAATCAACACATTATTGGAATAAGCAAGAGTTATCAACAAAGAACCTTTTTCATCAAATGCAAGAAACACAGGTCCGCTGTTTTCTGTGATTGAATATTCAGTAATTTCATTTGTTTTTATATCTATACTTGCAAATTTATTTGAATTTAGTTCTGTAAACCAAATTTTTGATTTATCTGGTGATAAAACTAGTCCCATTGGTCCAGAATTTTCTGTTGGTACATCGATTGTATCCATTTGTTGACTTTCAATATTGAATTTGCCTATGGAGTTGGTTCTTGCATCTGTAAACCATATTGTATTTCTTGATTCATCATAAATGATATGCCCTCCAGAAAGATTAACAATCACATCTTTTGTATTGGTCTTTTTTAATATGTCAAAATTTGAGAATCTTTCAGTGACTGGATCAAACTTGGAAATTGAACTGGTATTTTGTGTGGCATGATATATCCAAGCATTTCCATTTTTATCTGTAGTAATTCCCCTCAAACCAAATTCTTCATTTGGAAATGGAATCTCTTTGATGAAATTACTTTTTTTAGAGTATGTAACAAATTCATCATTGGATATTTCTTGTGCAAAAATATCACCATATGATAAAAATGAAAAAAGAATAACAGACAAGAAAAATAACCCTGTTAATGGAATTATGGTGTTTTTCAACTCTTTTTCACTTGATTTTCTGTATTATTTATCATAAGTCCATCCTATTTTTCTAGAAAAACTGAAACTGGTCCCAAAATATTTCCATGAGGATTGATTATTATCTGCATATTTTGTTCGTCTTGAATTTCAATTTTGTCTTGTCCTATGTATTTCCAAGTATAGTAAGTTCCTGGCTCCATTAAGATGCCATTTAGCTTGAAATCCTCAGAAAATAAAAATGAATTTCCTTTGAGTGTAACTGTCAAAACTTTAGGGCTATCGCCACTTGAAACAAATCTAAATTTGTACGTTCCATTTTTGATGAAAAACGTATCTGAAAAAACTCCATCTTCGTACAATTTTGGATCAGCAAGTCTTACATGAAAAATTTTTGTGATTTCTTTTTTATCAGTGGATATAAGCAATACAGAAGATATGAAGACTATAGCTGTCATTGCAATGATACTACCAAGAATTAATTTTTTCTTCAAGCATAACCACTTTATTTTAATACATATGCTATTTTTTTAGATTTTGAGTTATACAAAGTTGTATTAACAGCAACCGCCACGACGGTCTCTGCGACTCTCTTCGTTTTGTCTTTGTTGTTCTCTTACTACAAATTCTTCCGCATGCTGCTCAGAGCAAAGATATTTTCCGAATCTTTTGATTGCAGTGTCCTTTTTGACTTCCACTCCGCATATAGTACAATGTTTTTCAAACATATTTTGTAATGAAACTAGAACATATTTTAATACAGATCTTTACAATTGTAAGATTAATTTTTAGAAATTAATTCAAAATCTATGAGTGTTATTTACATTTGTAATCTTGTGTATTAAAATATTGGCTAAAATTATTGAAATTAACTAGCATGTTGTGTATTGGATGTAAAAATTTCTCAAAAAAGAAAATTATTATTTTGGCTTCAATAACATCTGTGGCTGCTGTAATTCTATATTATTCATTTACAATAAACCCCGTAACAACACTTGCTGTTTTACCTTTTCTTCTTCCTTTTGTAGGTTGTATCGTAATGTGTGGAGTTATAATGGGAGT
Organism: Nitrosarchaeum sp.; assembly: GCA_018334095.1. Classification (GTDB taxonomy): domain Archaea; phylum Thermoproteota; class Nitrososphaeria; order Nitrososphaerales; family Nitrosopumilaceae; genus Nitrosarchaeum. Next base: position 32,557 of record JAGXTE010000041.1, on the reverse strand, counting down.
TATGTTTCTGGTAGGACGTTTTTCAAAAAAATCAGATAAATCAAATGGTTCTTGTTGTACAAATGAATCAATTGATATGAATAAAACTAACACAAAACAGGAATTTAATTAAAAAAACATCTCAAGATATCAAAAATAGATAAAGAGTATATTTTTATGAGTCAGGTCTTTTTTCAAGAGTGATTACAGCATTAATTATTTTTCCATCACGTAATAATTCAAGATTTAATTTATCTCCAATATTTTTTTCACGTTGAAGATGAGTTAAAACATCCTCAATCTTTCTTACCTCATTTCCATCAATTGACAATACAATATCTCCACCTACTTTGTACTCAATTCCATCAACGACAGTAGTCTGTGATGATCCTTTAAGACCTGCCTTATCTGCAGGACTGTCTTTGACTACAGTCATAATCAAAATTCCTTTTGCATCTTTGAGCTTCAATACATCTGCAATGTCAGGGGAAATATCCAAAGTAGAAATTCCAATCCATGGGTGTAGATATTGCCCATCTTTTATGATTACAGGTACAATTTTCAAAACAGTATCAGATGGAATAGAAAATCCCACACCCGAAAAACTTCCGTCACCAGAATAAATGGCAGTATTTATTCCAACTACCTCCCCTTTCATGTTAAGTAGCGGACCTCCAGAATTTCCAGGGTTTATTGCAGTATCTGTTTGAATTACATCAGATATTGAAAAACTTGTTCCTTGCGCAGGTAAAATACGCCCCAACTGGCTTACGATCCCTGATGTCATAGAGCCTGAAAGACCAAACGGATTCCCGATTGCTGTAATTTGTTCTCCTACTCTTAATTTTGAAGACTCGCCTATTGGCAATGGATATAATTTTTCAGGGCTGATATCTAATTTGATAACTGCAATATCTGCATACGGATCAGTACCAATGATTTTTGCACGATATGAAGTTCCATCGATAAAAGTTACAGTTATTTTTTTAGTGTCTGCAACTACATGATTGTTAGTTATGATATGACCTGCCTTGTCAAAAACAAATCCTGAACCTACGGCATTTGTATCTCCACGTTCGGATGATTTTGTAACTGTTATGCTTACTACACCCAATTCTGAACGCTCAAAAATTTCAATGAGTGAAAGATCTTTAGTATTTTTCTGTTTTTCAATCAGTTGAGATTGTATCTCGGAGGAGTAAGTATTGTCTTGAGCTAGTACAGTAGGCAGAAGGACTAGCGAAGCAATAGATATCAAAACAATACTGCCTATTACTCCTCCAAGCAAAATTTTTGTTCCATGACCATTAGAATTAAACAATATAATACACATAGATAATAAATTACAAATAAATAACACTAGTGCTTTACAAATGCAAAATTAATTTTCTTCATTGATTCTTTTTATTACCGATTCTATTCTTTTTCTGTTTTTTTCCTTGTAATGTGCCTTACAAGTAACGCAACAAAAAAATCTCTCAAAATTTGCAAATTTTAAAACATGAGTGGTATCTCCAATTTGGCCGTTACATAAAGCACATGTCATTTTTACAGACATTCCAGGTTCAATATTTACATCGGATGGTTTTTGAGTACTGACATGGATCTGAATTTGTTTTTTTTGAGGTCTGGTAAGATTTGTTGAATCGATTACAGGGGAAATTGATTTGATAAGCCCAATGTTGACGAGTCTCTTATATCTTGCCTGTACAGTAGGTGTACTGATACCAAGTTCTCGTGCAATTTGCCTAAATGACTTCCTACCATCTTGCTGAAGTGATGATATTATTTTGATATCTGTATCATCTAATTCATGAACCATGAACAATTTTACACTATTTCATATTTATTATCAGCACTTTACAAATGTAAAATAACATCATTAAATCAAGATCCCAGTTAAATACATAATCACCATCCCTGCAACAAAACCTGAAGCAACGGCAGCACTTGAAAGATTTTTGTCGCCTTCTTCTCGAATCCATTTTAAAATTGTAATAATAACTTGGAATATTGCTCCCGCCCCAATGGATAAAAACAAGACCGATGTAAATGGAGAATAAACAAAACCTCCTATCCAGGCACCAAAAATTGCAGGAGAACCTGCAATCAATCCCATGGCTGCTAGTTTACCAATCATTAATTTTCCTCTAGACATGGGTGCGGCAATGGCAATTCCTTCAGTAGTGTTGTGTAAGGCAAATCCAACAATCAAAAATGTGCTAAATGCTATTGAGCCCATTCCTACTGCAGCCCCAATGGCAAGACCTTCACCAAAATTATGTAATCCAATACCAATTGAAATCATTAATGCGATTGCAACAGGTTTGGCAATTCTAGATGTTTTTGCTCTATTTACTAATTTTTCACCTGTATAGTATAATCCAAGAAATGAAGATACTAAAACGGTGGTAACAAGCAATGTAGCGTTAAAACTATCTGCAAGACTTTCTTTAGAAACTTCTAGTGCTTCTTCAACAGAATCAATTCCTAAGAAAAGTAAAAGTCCTGCAGTTAAAGCTAAAAAGAAATGATATTTTTGCTTGCTAATTTTTTTGATAAATGGAAGCCACAGTAAACCAATCATTACAGGAATAATTCCAACATAGGTTCCAATTATTGCAAAAAAGATCAAAAGATCAAAAGTTGGTTCTAATGCTGGAGCAGCAGCTTCAATTTCTTTTTCAAACCTTGTTCCATCTTCAATTGTTATTCCAATTCTATATGGTTCGGCTTCATTCCACTCAAAAGGAATTCTCACAAGAGCTGTTTCATATCGTTGCAAGTATCTGTCAGGCTCAACTGCTGCAGGTTGTATCCTGTCATTGATGTCTGCCATTGCAACTTCGACTGGTATTGGACCTGTGTTTCTGACGGTGACCTGAATTTCAGAATCCAAAAAATTGATTTTTTCCATAGTTATTTCAGGTAATGGAACACCTAAATCCAAAAGTTCAGAACCAGGACCAAAAATATACGCCATCAACATTATGAGAAACACAAATGGAATTACGCCACTAGCAATTATCTTACCTTTTGATGATTTACTGTTAAGTTCCATATTCTCCAGATTCTTGTTGATCCTGTCTAGTATCGTTTACCGCAAATATTCCGACCCATCCTTTTTCTGAGAATTCTACCTTGTGAGCATGAAAAAGATATTTTCCAGGGTATTCATATTCAAATTCCATAATACCTCTTTCTGTTTGAGATAAAGTTATCATATCTGTGTAAAAAGAGGGAACAAGATCAGTTCCTGTAGGATAATATTTGTACAAATTTCCATGAAGATGTAAATTATTAATTGGATCAAATTCAACCATGTTGACAACATAAACTCGGATTAGTTCACCAGTGTTAATTTGGATTGGATGATGTTGATAGTAAAACGGAATAGTATTAGCAGCATAGAAATTATTTTCAGTATCAAAATCAGTATCCAAACCGTTTAGAACCATAACCATTTCATCAGCTGGTGGACGTTTTTCTTTTGGATCAACAATGAAGACGCCATAAAGACCATGAACAATGTGTTCCTCAAGTGGCATCACATGACAATGATATGGATGTACACCGACAGGACCTGCTTCAAATTCATATACAAATTGCCCACCATTCCCTCCAACGGGTTCAAAGACACCATCCATTTCTGCAGGATGAATTCCATGAAAATGCATAGTGTGTTCTTTTTCCCCATTGTTGATGAATTTGATTCGGAGTAAATCTCCTTCAGTGGCTCTTATTGTAGGACCTGGAACTGTTCCATTAAAAGTCCAGACATTATAAAAAACCCCTGGAGAGACTTCCATGATTTTATCATCATTTGCAATAATTGTAAATTCTCTAAGAGTAGTGCCATCAGGTAATTGTGAAACTCGCCCATAATTGAAATCCCGTAAATATTCCATTGGATCAAATTCTACAGTTGCACTAGTATACAAGGGATCTAATACTTCTCCCGTAGTTGTTACTATAGCTCCACTATGAGTTACAAAGGTATTTTCTTCTTGTTGAGCATTAATTCCTTCTGGAAATACAATAAAAAGTGATGATATAGTCACGATAGCAACTAAAAATACAATCATGATGGTAGAGCGAGATTTTATCATCATTGATGTTTGAAACATTGCTTAATGACAATATAAAGTTAGCCTAGGCTAACTTTGTTAGTATAGTATAACTTTTTTAGTATGATGCAAATTTACAAAATCCAAATGTAAAATAATAGAAACTTGTGATGAATTACATCTATACGTTTGTTTTGTTAAGTAAACCCAGTAAATCTGGTTTTGATTTTAGAAAAGTGGTGAATTTTCTAATCTGTTTCATAGTTTTTGGGTTTAAGTGGTGTTCTATTCCTTCTACATCTTTATTTGCAATCGAACTATCTACTCCTATAACATCAAAAAATTCTAAGAGATCACTGTGTTTTTGACGAATGTCATTTGCAATATTTTTTCCTTTAGATGTGAGTTTTAATCCCAGATATTTTGTGTATTCCAAATATCCATCAGCATTCAATCTACGTAGCATTTTAGTAACACTTGGAGGGCGGACATCCATATAATTTGAAATGTCCGTAGGAGTTGCATATCCTTTGAGTTCAACTAACTCAGAAATTACTTCAAGATAATCCTCCATTTTACTAGTAAATTTTACATTTTTGTTGCTGTGGACTTTTTTTATAGATTCCAGCCGTTCTCTTTTTTCATTTGGTGTTTTATTTTGTTTTAACATCCCCTTGGACTTATTCTTTAATCCATCATAAGTATTTGGTTTTTTATTTTATTGTACTAATTGTTGCTCAATAATTTTTTGAAACGTATCAAAAGGCTGGGCTCCAATTATTGTAGTAAAACCAATTTTTTCATTGCCTACAAAGAATCCGGGAGTACCTGTCACTCCATATGCTCTACCATCGTCAAGATCTTTTTGGATTTCTTGTAAATATTTTCCAGAGTCTAAACAAGAGTCAAATTCTGATGAGTCAAGACCTAGATCAATGGCATATTTTTTGAATACGTTTGTAGATTGAATAATTTCAAGATTCTGCCAATTTTTTTGATTTTCAAAAATCAGATCATGGTATTGCCAAAACTTTCCTTGATCGTCTGCACATTCTGATGCAAGTGCTGCAGGTAATGCATTAGGATGAATACCAGTTATAGGAAAATCTCTGTAAACAAATTTTATTTTTCCTGTTTTTATATAATTTTCATTGATCAAAGGTAATGTCTGGGCATGGAACTTAGCACAGAATGGACACTGAAAGTCAGAAAACTCTACTATAGTTAATGGTGCATTTGGATTACCTAAAACAGGATCATCATCTAGCGAAATAAATTTAGATTGAGGTTTTGTTACTTGTTTGTTTTCAGTTGCTCCTAAAACCTCCTCTGAATTGCGAATGAAAATTTGCTCTGGTTCTACACTGTTTATTCCAACAAAATAACCTGCAAAAAATGCAGCAATTAATGCAACTCCTATTACTAGTATTACAATTTTTTTAAATAATGACTTTGAAATTGAAATGGAATTTTCATTTTTTACTTCTGGTAAAGTTTGTTCTTCCATACATTTTAGCTAAAATTAAGTGATATATAGCAATCATGCTTTACAATTGTAAAATAAAATATATTGAATATGAATAATTGCCTAGTAAAATTTTACAAATGTAAGCTAGCTTAGTTAATTACTATGGATTAAAACTTTAATCATAATTTCATCATGAATACATGTAAAGGAATCTGTGTTAGATTCAAAGCAAAATCCTACAAAGGAAAAAACAGATATGAGATGGGACAAAAATGTTGTACGAAATGTGATATTTTTATGTTCTATGATGATGTACGATGTCCATGTTGTGCTTGTAAATTAAGAATTACTCCCAGAGGAAACAAATCAAGAAAGAAACTACAAGTGATAAGAAATTTTATTTGGATTTAAAATGCTGAAACTATAAGACATGATTATTAAAATAAGATTAAGAATTTTATAATAAGATTATCTTGGAAAATAAAACATAACTGTAACGCCAATCAAAACTACTATTGATCCAATTATCTCAAATCTATCTGGTTTTTTCTTGTCTATCCAATAACCCCAAATTATTGATGATACAACAAATATTCCTCCATAGGTAGCGTAAACTTTGCCAAAATTTTCTGGCTGCAATGTCATAATAATTCCATACGAAAACAAAATCAAACCGCCAATTACGCCAAATATTTTTCCTTTCCCAACTCGTAACCATTTCCAAACAAGATAACCGCCACCAATTTCTAATAAAGATGCAAAAAAGAATAATCCTAAAGTTGAAAAAATAACTTCATTCATTTCTTATCTCCTTTTCTTGGATAATAGAAAATTATCAAAACTCCAATCACTGCAATTACAGTTCCAATAATGTCATAGTTGTCAGGTGCTACTCCATCAATTAACCAACCCCAAAACATAGACATTACAATGAAAACTCCGCCATACGCTGCATAGATTCTATGAAAATGAGTTTTTTGAAACGTTGGAACTATTCCATACAAAAATAATACAAATCCTCCAACTGCACCTAACATCCAACTAAAATCCTCACGTAACCAAAGCCAAACTAGGTAACCTCCACCGATCTCGCAAAGACCAGCTAGAAAAAATAATAGTATTGAAGTGAAAAAATTCTTTGAATTGGTACTCAATGTAATACAAAAAGGGAATAAAGTTTCTATGTTATTAACTGATTTAGAGAAATCGGTCGAGTTATAGTTATGATATTTTTGATAATTCTTTACAACTGTAAATTATTTTGAAATTTAGATTTTGTGACTATAATTGTTATTGCCACAGACATTGCAAAAATCATCAAAACAAAAATACCGAATTCAGGAATTATTGTATTGTGATATTTCTCAATGATTGGACTGTAACTGGGACCAGGAGCAGTTCCACCCCCAATTAAAAAAATATTTCCATCAACTGTTACTGCATCTAACCCATGTCTTGGAATTGGCATGGATTGTTGTTCAAACCATCCTTTATCTGGAATGTATGCTTCATTTTCTCCAAATGTACTAGTATATCCTTCACCTCCAAAAACAAAGATTACTCCATTTAATGTTGTAGCTGCCAATCCGCTTCTTGCAGTAGGTAGTGGCTCTAATGACTTCCAACTATCTAAAGTGTAATCATATACTTCAGTTGCATCAAGATTTACTTGACCATCCCTTCCTCCTATGATGTACATCTGTCCATCTAGGATTGCAGAACTATGATGTTCTCTAGGTGTTGGTATGTCTGCTCTTTTCTCCCAAGAATTTGTTAATGGATCATAGACTTCATTCTCATAACGAGTATATTTGTTAAATCCACCAACTGCATATAATTTTCCATCAATAAACTCTGCAGTTAACGCACCTCGTGCAGTAGGCATATTTTCTCCTTTTGACCATTTATCTAGTGTAATATCATAAATCAATAATTCATTAGATGGTACCCATCCATCATAATATCCTCCAACCACATACAATTTCTCGTTGTGATTTGCTGCACCAGAATGATGTAGTGCTGTTGGCATAAAAGTTCCAATATCCCATGTATCTTTTTTTATGTCATAGACAAACATAGAATTATCTGAACGTTCTTTGTTGTTTAACCCACCAACTACGTAGATTTTATCATTATTTGCAAGTGCCTTTGATTCTGATCTAGATTCTGGCATATTGGCTAGTCTTTCCCATCCTTCTGACTGCTCTTCTGCATAAACTGTTGAAATTGATATTAACAAAAAACACGTGAGAATGTAAATAATTTTCAACAAACTAACCAAGTAATAATGAATTAAAAAAATTCCTAATTAACAAAAACTGCTAATTTTCTATCTAGACCATACTGAAACTTTAAAACTAGTACAACCATCAAACAAACTTCATAATTAATTAGTGAATAAAAACACTGATAATCCAACATGAATAGATGCAAAGGATTATGCGTAGATTTTGAAGCTAAAACAATTAGTGGACGTACTAGATATGAAAGTGGTCAAAAACGTTGTTCACAATGTTCTATTTTTATGATTTCTTATGATACGAGATGTCCGTGTTGCCAAACTAAGTTCCGCTTAAGGTCTAGACTAAACCCAAAAAAAAGTCTTAATGGAAAACGAATGATAAGATATTAGTAATTTTTAATGTCTAGAATATCTGAAAATCCTATTTTGTTAGGTCATGTCTCTGCTGTCATATCTGCTGTTTTATTTGAATCTGTATCCGCCATTGTCAAATCATACAAGATACCATTACCAATTTCACAAAGACCAGCTAGAAAAAATAATAGTATTGAAGTGAAAAAATTATTTGAATTGTTACTCATTCTAATACAAAAAGGAAAGTTTCTATGTTATGGCTAATCTACAGAAAATAAATTTGGAATTAAAGGATAGTAGATAATGAGTCTTTTAGTTCTGCTGTAGCTTGTTTTCTTTTTCCATGAGGTGCTTGACTTACACCTTCTACCAAATCTTCTATTATCAATCCCATCGCACCATCCAAAGATGCTCTCACTGCGGTGATCTGATGTACGATTTCAGGGTATTTTTTCCCATCTGCAATCATTTTTCTTATGCCTTTTATGTGACCCTCTATCATTGCTAGCCTTTTTTCTACTTCGGGCAGTTTATGATGAGTCATGTTTTGTTTTTAATATCATTGTATTTATCTGGTTGGATAATTCATCCAATATTTAATCAGATTATTTCATTAAAAATACAATCGAAATTACATATCCCATCTTTTGTCAATAATTAATCTTGCAGAGTTTACCATAAACACAAGCTCAGAAGATACGTGAATCACTACTGCAAGGAGTGGATTGATGTGGCCCGTAAACGCAAGCAGTATTCCAATGCCATCCACACCCAACGTTCCAAAAAAGTTTTGCTTGATTGCGAATATTGATTGTCTTGAATTTTTAATCAAATATGGAATTTTCATCAGATCATTAGTCATCAAAACCACATCAGCGGTTTCAATGGCTATATCAGTTCCAGAACCCATCGCTATTCCAACATGTGCTTTTGCAAGGGCTGGAGCATCATTAACTCCATCTCCAACCATGACAACCATTTGAGAATTATTTTGTCTGACAATCTCTTCGATCTTTGAGACCTTGTCTTCTGGAAGTAGTTCTGCATGGTATTCATCAATACCTATTTCTTCTGCTATTCTTTTTGCTATCTTTTCATTGTCCCCAGTTAACATTACAGCTTTGATTTTCATTTTTTTAATTTTTGATATTGCTTCTTTGGCATTACTCCTTAGAGAATCTTCAAAGAATACAGCCCCTACTAGTTGTCGATCAACTGCAAGAAATGTGGCAGTTAATGCAAACTGTAACAAGTCAACATCTTGATGTCTGATGATTTGTACTGTGTGCCCTGCACTATCCTTGTATTCGTTTATTAAGTATTGAAACAAGTTTCTTTTTGATTTTAATAATTCAGATATTCTCTGTGATGCAGATCCTAAATTATCATTATTGATCTCCGCATCTATATATTCTAGATTTCCAAAGCTGATTCTTTGTTGATTGTACGTTCCCGTAATTCCCCTTCCAACTGTAATTGCATCAGATATTATGTGACTGTTATTTAAAATCAAAATTCCTTCATGTTCTGCTTTATCTTTTATGGCTCTTGCAAGAGGATGATTGATGTTTTTTTCAATATTTACTGCATATTCTAGTATATTTTTAGGTGTCTTTGAAGGATCTATTGAAACTACTTGAGATACAACGGGTTTGCCTGTAGTTAATGTGCCTGTCTTATCAAAGACGATGGTTCCAGTGTGACTGAGATTTTCAATCTGAAGACCTCCCTTGATGACGATTCCCCGTTTTGAGAGCTTGCCCATAGTAGCAAGTAATGCTATTGGGGTACCAACAGCTAAACCACATGCACCAGCCACAATAATCACTGAAAGTGTAGATACGACGTTTTGTGTTACCACATATGTCAATAGTGCTAACCCTATTGCAATCTGAATAAGTCTAGTAGCCATCTTGTCGCTTAATTTTTGTATTGGAGCTTTTGTTGTCTCTGCATTTTCAACTAGTTGAATTATTTTTGCAAATGTAGTGTCTGTGGATTTTTTTCCACATCTGATTTCTAATAGATATGTCAAGTTTATTGTTCCTGCAAAAACATTGTCACCTATTTTTTTTTCTACTGGAATACTTTCTCCAGTTATACTTGATTGATCTACTGTAGATGAACCGAACGTTATAATCCCATCAACTGGGATTGTGTCTCCTTCTCTTACCAGTATGATGTTTCCGACACTAACTTGTTCTATCTCTACTAACTGTGTTAGGTTGTTTTCAGTTTTGACCAGTGCTTTTCTTGGAGCAAGACTGTATAGCAACTCAATATTTTTTCTTCCCTTTTTTACAATAAATCCTTCAACAAACTCTGACATGACTGCAAAAAATGTAATAACTATGGCAGGAAGAAATTCCATTATGGATAATGACGCAATTATTGCTATCACCATGGAAAGCTCCATGTTTACACGACCCTTTCTTAGTGCATACAGTGATTCTTTGAAGATAGGATAACCACCAACAATTACTGTGACTATGATTATAATTTGCTCAATCCAATTAGGTTGAATTAGTTGTAGCCATGCAACAAATATTGTAACTAGACTAATTCCTACCATCCTTAGAATTTCTATTCGCTTATCTTCTTTTGATTCCTCAGATAGTTCGTGTGCCTTTCTTGGATCATATTCACAAGCCCCTGACATATCACCCCCCATGGGGAGGGGTATGATATATGCTTTATGAATTTTATCTAACTATAAAAAATTTATCTTAATTTATCAACATTTTATCCTGATGGATTCATCAATAATGCACGATGTTTGAGCTTTGCATCATATGTTGCAATTATGATTTCACCATACTGTGCATCACATGGGCCAATATTTATCGCAAAATTATCTACAGTTTCAACAATACATCCATTTCCAGTATTTCTAATTACTTTTACTTTTTCAGTAATATGGTCAGGTGAAACATACCAAGTAAGATAACCAAGTAAACTAGATGCTGCAATAATTATAATTACAAATATCTGAATTGTAGTTTTGTTTGTTTTTATAAAATCTCCCATAAAAAGAAGATGGTATTAGTCAAATTATACCTCTCTATTGTTTGATGGTTATACCAATCATTTTTTATTACAAGAACGTTTATTGTTAATTGTGCAAAAAACATCTCTTGAAAATAATAAAAAATTCCAAATTCTTGCTCTAATCACTGGTGTGATGACCACCATCAGCATTCCTATCTTCTTACCTCATTTTTTTCATGGACATGGATTTCATACTGTAATCCATCTATCTGGAATAATTTTAGGAATGTTTCTTTCTGTTATTGGTGCTATAACGTATCTAGAATATCGAATTAATCGATTATTACTTGTGTTTCTAGCGTTTGCAACTATAACTGTAGCTGAAGTACTATCTGCGTTGAATATGGTGTTTCTTTTCTGGGCATCTTATTCTAGTGTAGATTCTTTAATTACTCATTTACTAATCTTGATGATGTTGACTTTTTTTGCAGTAGGAATTTTTAGGAAAGATTAACATGCATAAAGCATTACAAAAAAAGAAAAATATAATGAAATTAGTCGAAGATAATCCTGGCTTAGGGTTTATTGATATTCAGAAAGATACAGGATATGCCAATGGTGTTCTTAGTCATCATTTGAAAACATTATCAAATGAAGGTCACATTAGAATCAAACAAGGAAACCGAAAAATTTGGATATTTTCATCAGAATTTGATTCCACTAATGATGATGCAATAATTTTCCTTAGAAAAGAAACTTGTAGAAAAATTCTTGTTTTTCTGTTACAAACAAATCTTGCAACTTTTAGTGAAATACAGAAAGCAATCGAAAGAAATCCTAGCACAACTTCTTTGACTATGAAAAAGCTACTCGATCATAAATTAATCAGAAGAACGTTTGGATTTCCGCATAAATATGCATTAGAAAATCAAGATAAAATTAGACAAATAATACAAACAACAAAAATATCCGAGATAAATGCATTAAAAGATAGATTTGCAGATACTTTTTCATATTATTGATTTTTTATAAAAATTGGTAGAAGTGTAAAACAATAATATGGTTAATTAATCTAGTGTGAAATCTTTCAACTATCTAATGTTTATTAAAATCTATTTTAACAAATATATGAAAATAATAACTTATATCAAAAATTCACCTAAACTGATAAAAAATATTTCAACTGAGACCCAGATTACGCTCAGTACCGTATATAGAATAATAGGAAATTAGATGTGATGAGATGTTAAAAAAAGGAATTATTATCAAGCATCAAAAATCTGCGCTTTTTCAATCTAAAACTAATTTTTTATTTATTGAAAACAAGATGAGATTCTTCCAGAAAGAAATATGAGTAAATCTAGTTCTTCTTACAAGTTATTTTATATAAAAAAAATTAGCATATACAACAATGTTTTCAATTCAAATAAAAATAATTTTTGGCAAATATGTTACTACTTGAGCGATGATAGTGTAGAACCTCTACAGGATTATTTTCTCTATATATGACCCATACTGGAGTGGATGTTATTGATTTTATTCTTTATACCATTTATCCAGTAATCGGAATATTTGTTGTAGAGGCAATTAGCAGAGTTATTAAAATTCAAAAATGGATTAAGCTTTGGTCACAGGCTGGTGTTGCAATAGGATTTGCAATTTATTATTGGTTTATTCTACCATCTCCACAAAATTTTCCATTAACTGCAATCGTTATGTTTGTACTTGCATTAGCACTAATTTACCAAGGAAGAAGAGCTAAAATATCTCCAGAACAAAGTAATTATTAAAAATTTATTAAAGAAATTTTTATAATCTGAATTAGTAGATTCGACGAATGTACCAATGTAGTTAATATTAATTATTACAAGTATACAGTATGAATACAAAACAAATGCTAATCGCATTGTTAGTTATTGGTGCAGGACTTGCTATGGTTAATTCATTAAACGTTGTCTTAGCAAGTGGTGGATCAATGGAAAAAAATCCAAATGCCACAGTAGTAAGAGACTCTTTTACTGTTTTGGGACCTAAGGCAATATTGGCAAACGACTACCTTCATCTTTATGATACAACACCATATATGATAATGAATGGTCATGTTGCAGCTAAATTACCCTGTGATTCAAATTCTGAAACCGAAATTCAGATACTGATAGGCAAGGCTCCAAATCTTAAACCTGCAGAACTAGAATACATCCAAGAATTATCAACCCCTGGAAAACTATGTTTGTATCATGTTGATCTCGTATCAGAACATGGCGAGGATGTAGATGGTGGAATAATTACCGATGTAGCAGTGGCAAATCCTACTGATAGCAGAAAATATCTTCCATTTGGCTCTAGCATAGTTATCGGAGTTAATGAAATAATGCCACTTGAAATGGAAGCATCATCTCATGACTAAGAGCGAAGAGAAATTGAAATCCCACCCCTCTTTTTTTATTGTGATCTTTGTTTTGTCTTGTTTTTGTCTTGTCTCTACTCCACAAATTTCATATGCACACACATTTAGTACTGATGAAAGTTCTGATTTTTCATTTGTTATTCAACATATTTCAGTAGAGATACATCTTGCACAAGATAACTTGAATGACAAAGAGATTGCTCTTCAACATATGCAATCTGCTATCTCTTTACTTAATGCCACAGACATAAATGAAATAGCTGAACGAAATGAACGAATTGCAAATGATCTTCCTCTGGCTTTGACGGAACTTACAAAAATGATTGATTCAAATGCTAGTCCCGATGAGATCGCATCAAAAATTAAATCCCTTGATTCGTTGTTGGATGAAGCAGAATTTTCAAGACTTGGTTCACAACAATTTAAAGATCCCACTAGAATGGCTCAAACTTTTGCTATGCTTGTAAACGATGCATTAGAACATTATTACAAAGGAGTTGAACGTCCAAACATATCTGCAAATTCTAACAATTCATCAAAAACTTTAGAACAAATTATTAATGACAGTGACTATAAAGTGCAGGTATCTTGGAGTCCTATGGAGATAACTGCAGGACAGCCAAATATTTACACTATCAAGTTCTTTGATACGTCTAGTGGAAATTTGATGAATGTTACACGATATGATTTTATGTTTATGCCGTCAGATGATCCCGAAACTATGATCATACATCGTAGTTGGCAAAAAGCATTTGATGGTCAAGCCGAACAAACCTTTGCGTTTAAAGAAAAAAGAATTGGTTCAAACATATTACGTATATCGGATATTAACAACAGCGGTAAATTTGTTGATTTTTCTATTAGCGTGTTATCCTCAAATAATTTAACTAATAAACAAGAGGCGACCTCTGCTAAAATAATCAGTATTGTGGATTACCAGAGTGCACAAGGATTAACTAATAGACTAATTGATCTGTTTGACACACTACGTAAATCGGCACCAGAAGGAACCGAAGAATCGATTTTAGCACTTGATTCTGGGCTTATGCAATTAAAAACAGCTGTTGACTCTAAAGGCACAGTAGATGATGTTGAAACCATAGTACATGGTTACATACATCCAAATCTCATGACAATATTTGATCTCAAAATAATTCCAGAATTTGGCACAATATCTGCAATGATTCTAATAGTTGGAATAATTATTACCGTGATTCTAACATCAAATGGTAAGAAATTAACAATATTGCCAAGAATGTAAATGATTAAAACTAGTACAACTTACAAACAAACTCCAACAACAATTTATGGTATTATAAAATAGATGTTTTGTGAATGATGCTTTTGCAAAAATAAAATTTAATAAACTATCGTTAGATATTAGAACACAAATACATTATTGGCATACTACCTAATGTAGTTTTAAGCATGAATATGAGTATCAACTTTTTATTTCTAGTATTATTTTGTATTTTTACTGCGTTTACTGTTTATGCATATGGTCATGGTTTGGGATCTGAGACTATGCCTCCTGTTTTGCTTGGAAACCGAAATGTAACGCTTGCAATAAGTGAGAGTCAGCTTACTCCTGATTCTTCTCAAAGTAGTAAGACAATCGGCATTACTCTGTATGAAACCAATACAAAAAAACCTGTACGAGATGTAACTTTTAATGTCACTGCATCAAGAAATGGAGAAATTCTTTTTGGTGGAACATTTCAGAGAAATGATGGTGATTTGGATATTGTAATAATTACAACTGAGCAAAAAGAAACCAAAGTAATTGAAGAGGGAGGTGCTAATTGGTTGGGGCAAATAATAGGAAGCAAAAGTAACATGGTAATTGTCACTGGACCAATTTTTGGAACAGGTGGATTATATGACTTTAAGATAGATATTCTTACCGCTGATTCTTATTCTAACAAGCTAAACCCTCAAATTAATTATGATGTGGGGCTATCGATTCCAGACACAAAGTCATACCAAATCCTTGATAGTGATAATAACAAGCAAACCATAGGTGTGATAACATATTATGATGAAATTTCTAACTTTGAGTATGTACCACAAAACAAAACAATACAATTTACCATGCCATTTGACTGGTCTGACAAAAATCTAAACCAAGTTTTTGTAGTTCATCAAGAAATTAGAGTGTCTAAATCATTTGAGGATTTTTTATCATCAAAATATGTTGGATATGTTAATGGCATCAATCTTGCAGAAAAGTCTATAGTTATTGATGACTACTCATCTTCAGATAGGTTAATTCACATAATAGTAAATCAAAATGACTTAAACAAGATAAAAAATCTAATTGCAGATAATCACATGAAGTTTATCTTGGAATCTAGTGAAAAGAGTGGTACATTATACACTTATACTAAAAATGGTGAATACAATATTTCTCTAAGACATAGTCCAGATGTTTTGATGGCTGGCTCTAACGCTTCTTTTTTGTTTGATATTAGAAATATGCCTTACAACACGACTGTTTCTGTACCATATGATTTTGTAGTTTTGTATAACGATAAAGAATTAATCAAAAAACATGCCATAACTAATACTTCTTTTGAAAATAAAATTGACGTCATGTTACCTGATGATATATCGGGTACAATAATGATACAATTTCAAAATGTTGGAAATAATGAATATGCCTCTACAGATATTCCGATATTAATTAAAGAACAATCACAAACAATATTGTTTCCAATAACATTATTTAGTTTTTCATCACAGGATGATCTAAAATCTAAAGGTGAATATCAAATTGATCTAACATGGCTTCCCACAAATCTACAAATCGATGAAAAATCTGAATTTAAGTTTACAATAAGAGACATACGAACTGGAACTCCCGTATATAATGCAAATTATGATTTTGTAATTGTGCAAAATGAAGGAGAAGTATTTAGAAAATCAGGAATTGCAAGTAGTGGAGATGGCTATGTGGATTATTTGTTTTCAAATGGTCAAACTGGAACATATCAGATAAAAATTGAAAACATTGCAAATTCAAATCAGATGGTCGAAATTCCAGTTAACGTTACTCCTGAATTTCCTGCAATAATTTTGGTTTTGTTAGTATCATTTTTTATCATATTTACAATGGAACGCACTCGTGTTTTTAAAATAATATAATATGGTTTTTGACTTAATTGAAAATTATATGTATAATTAAATCTCTAAAAGTAGTACAAGTCTAAAACAGTGTTAGCAGTTATAACCACACCAAAAAAACTTGAAATATGAAAAAATCAACATATTTTATCACTGGATTTGCATTATTGGCAGTTTCAGTAATATTCTTAATTAACAATTATGAATCAAATGAAAACAACGTTTCTAAAACAACTCTTGAAACAAAAAAATCTATTATTCTAACTGGGACTCCTGCTGATAATCATCCACCTAATGAAAGAGAGCAGCATTGTGGTAGCTCTGATGCAAAATCAAATCAATATGTACAAGAATTTGAGATTCCTACACCTTGCACTCAGCCTCTTTCCATAACTGTCGACTCTAATGGAAAGATTTGGTTTACACAAACAAATACTGGAAATTTAGCAGTCTTTGATTCAGTATCTAAAAACTTTACAGAATACAAAAATGAACAGTGGGATTTAAAAAAAACATCAATGATGTGGGGTATATTTTATACACAAGATGATGAAGTGTGGTTTGCAGATGAGGCATACGGTGCTCTTTGGAAATTCTCAATTCCTGAAAAAACATATTCCAAATTTAGTTTTACTGAAAATAATGATAAGATATTTCCACAAAAAATTGAATATTATAATGATCATTTTCTGATAAATGATTTTACGGGAAATCAAATCCTAATTGTAAATCATGATGATTTAGATGCCAATAAAACATCATATTCTACAATCAAAGTGCCTGAGGGATTCTTTACTAGTCAAGTAGCTGTTGATAATGACAATCTGTGGTTTGTAATGTGGAAATACCAAAAAGAAGCAATATTGATTAAAACCAACTTTGTAACACAGAAATCTGAAGAATTTTCCCTTCCTTCTAGTATACTTGCTCCTAACGGAGTATCAATCGGGCCTTTAGGAAATATATGGATTGCAGATACTGGCAGTAGCTCATTTTACAAATTTGATTCAAAAAATTTACAGACAACTGAGTATGTAACTTCTGACCCTCCTGTTTGGTCATATGGAAATTCATCAGGTCTGATAAAGACTCCAATTACACGTCCATATTGGAATCTTTTTGATTCTGAAGGAAATATGTGGTTTAATGAACATGCCGCCAACAGATTAGCTGTGTTTGATCCAAAAACTGAATCATTACTAGAATATGACATCCCATCAAAAAACCCCAAGTGGGCAGATTGTGGAGATTTGAGTGACTGTGGTATATCCCAAACATTCGGATTTGCCAATCAGGATAACAAAATTTGGTTTACATCATGGGTTGAAAATAACATAGGAGTGTTAGATTCCTCTGTTACAATACCTATATCCTTAGATGTAGAACAAGATGAAATTCAAATTAAACAAGGAGAACAAAAAGAAATCAAAGTCATAGTCATGCCTCAAACCAATCAAAAAACTGATCTTATATTACATGGAAATACAAGCTCAAAATTCATAAAGATAAAAACAGAGTCTACTCCAACAGCTCTCTTAGATAAAACAGAGTATGTTCCTATAACTATCTCTGTTGATGAAAACACTCCTTTAGGTTATTATAAAATTCTTATAGGAACACAGCTTTCAAATGTGTCTATATCTTCTTATGCAACAATTAAAGTCGTTTAATTTTATGTTTTAAATGATGGAAAAATACAAAATCATAACAATAGTTTCAGTACTTGTGATATTATCTATTGTAGGTTTTTCCATTTTGAATATTTATGCATTAGATAAATTACAATTAGGTGGAGTAGATGGTTATTTCAGATTTTATGAAATGAGCGTTGATGATAAAATTATGATGTGTAATGATTTTCCAATGCCTGTAAATTTTAATTCTTTTAAAATAATAATTTTTTATGAAAATAAATTATTAGGGACATTTATGGGTGATGGAACAAGTATTATGCCTCATTCCTTTTTTGATGCACGTGGAAAATACATCTCAGAGTCATACGCTCAATCACAATACCTTTTCATGCATTTTGATCACTTGTTTGGTGGAAGTGATCCGACAATTAGAATAGATCCTAGAAACATGAATGTGATTACAGAATTTCACACTAGCATTATGGGTATTCCTTATTCAGTAACAGAACAATACTCTAGTTTTGATTTTTGGAATATGTTAAATGATAAAAACAATATGAGTTGTTAATTTATACAAAAATTAAAACGTGTTATTACTAAATTAGTAGAACTATCAAACAAACTGTACTATTATTAGTGTCAGTTTAAGAATTTTAACATAAATTGACCATTAAAATAATTTTTCTAAGATCTTTTGGATTTGTAGTTATTAGTATTTCCATGTTTGTTATTTCTAATGCAGGTTCTATGGGATATTTGTATGCAGAAGAGGTTACTATAGATATTCCGTTTGGAGCATATAGCCCAGAACTAAATACACCTGCTGAGGTTTGGTATGACCCACCAACTGTTACTGTTACAGTTGGAGATACTGTTACATGGATAAATAATGATAATGAGAGTCATACCGTTACAAGTGGAAAAAGCTCTGGAAGATTTGGTTGGATGGACAAAGACTTTGGGACCCCTGATGGATTATTTGATAGTGATAGATTCCTGCCAAATGAATCATGGTCGTACAAATTTGAAGAATCTGGCACTTTTTCCTATTTTTGTACTATTCATCCGTGGATGGAGGGCGTGATAACAGTTAAGGAATCACAAATAGATTATCCTCATGACGCATTTGGAAATAAGATCGAGTCATTTCCAGTTATCAAATTCACTCCTGATAATATTATTGAGGCTGATCTTACATGGGAACCATCAATCATTAAATCACATGAAAAGGTGCAATTCATTTATCAATTCTATAGTCGTGCAACAAATGCAAATCTTGCCAAAATGACGTATGACTTTGTTTTAATCCAAAATGGTAAAGAAATTTATCGTGACACTGGACTTACACAAATTGGTGGGGATTATCGAAATTTTGTATTTGATAATGCTGGGCCGATAATAATACGATTTGAAGGAGTAGAAGGCACTGCAGGTACTATTAGTGATAAATCCGTCACTAGTACCACATCAAAGGCTGCAAGAACTACTGAATTTTCTACTATTGTTTATGAGAATCAAGAAAAAATGAATCATGAACAGATGCAAATCAAACCTGCACAGCGTTTAGACCTTTATTATGGATTATATCCTGTGTTGATCTTAGTTCCAGGTATACTTTTTATCATTGCATTGTTTTGGATGAAAAAATCAAAAAATAATCCATCACAGAATACGGAAAGTTCAACACCGATATAACATGGATGGCATCAAGGAGCTTAAGATTGTACGATGGAGTATTATAATTACCATCGTCATTAGTGTGATGAGTTTAGCAATTTATGATTTAATATATTATCAGACACACGGAAAACAATCTTTAGAGCCTGTATTTATAAAATCTGGATTTGGCGAAATTACATTATCTAATACAGTACAAAGCTACTCTATCTCAAATGATATTTATCAAGACAAAGATTTAGGATTTCAAATTTTAAAACCAAATAATACTTGGAAAGTAATACCAATGTCTGATAATATGGATGATGAAAGCATGCTGAATCTAAAAACAAAAGGCTTTCTTGATGGGATCTATTTGGAGCAAAATAACAAGACTCATTTCATGATTGCCGTTTTTGATGTTAGTCAAAAATCCTCTTTTGAACTGGCAAATTATGTAGATACACAAATTGAGTCAATGAAAAATAATCCAAATGTTGAGATCACACTAAAACAAATATCTCCTTCAAATGATTGGAGTATATTTGGAGCACATGCCCATTCTACAGATGTGGACAGTTACGGAGAACAGCTATTGTATTTGGAAAATAACAAGTTATACATGCTTCAATACACTGGTCTGTCCCCATCAGAGATGAAGACAGAAATGAAATCAGAATATCGTTCAATACTTGACTCTTTTAAGATAATAGGATGATTATATGCCCAATTTTGTAAAAAATCACGCCTATTTTGGTTTAATTGTTATGTTAGTTGTAGTATCTTCTATGTCATCACAAAGTGTCTTTGGACATGGATTGGGTGGAGAAACTCATCCACCTGTAACAATGGATGGGCGAGACGTGACTTTATCAATTAACATTTCTCCTTCAACGTTTGATCCAAATGATTCAGAAAGATATATCACAATTAATCTAAATGAATCAAAAAGTCAAAGCGTGGTAGAACATGTTACGTTTATGTTTGAACTAAAAAAAGACGGGGAAAAGATTTTCAGAAGAATGTTTCATGATGATTTGGGAAATCTAACAATCAAAGTGATCAATGATGGTTCAGATGAAATAAAAATTAAAGGAGATTTGTCTCCTGCTCTTGAATCCTGGATGAGAACTGCAACAGAGCCTGTAATAATGACTGGTCCAGTTTTTAATTCAGGCGGGCTTTATGAATATAAAATAGAAATCTTAACGGCTGATTCTGATTTTAATTTTCTTGATAAGCGAGTAGAATTGATAGGGGCAATTAGTCTTGCAGAACATAATACATATACCGTAATAGATTCTTCACAAAAACCACGTACAGTAAATATAATTTCATATTTTGACAAAATTGAGAACTTTGAGTTTGATTCAAACAAAATTTCTTTTTCAATGCCTTTTGATTGGAATCAAGATCTTCAACAGATAAGTGTAATACATCAAGAAGTTAGAATTTCAGAAGATTTTTCAGAATTTCTCCATACCAAATATGATGCTAAGATAAACAACATTAAGATAAAAGATGATGCTGTCACTATAGACGATTATTCCTCAGATGGTAGAACTGTCCATATTGTAATGAATCAAGAGGATCTAAAACAGATCAAAGAGCAAGCAAAACAAAAATCAGATTCAGATATGTATTTTGAACTAAGTTTAAGCAATGATGTTATTTTACCGCTAGAGGCAACCACGCCTGATCTTAGATATCAGACATATCTTTCTTGGAATCCAGATATTATTAAAACAGGAGAAGATGTGACCTTCTTCTTAGAAACAAAAGAACTGTTTACAGATAAGTCTAACAAAAACATAGAATATGATATAGAAATGTCATCAAATGGTAGTTCTATTTACAAGAAACATGTTTTTGGCTCTGTAAATTCTGAAACTCCTGATGAGTTCCAATTTGAGTTTTCTCCTGAACATGTTGGGACTATAAAATTAGATGTGTCAAATATTGAAGGAAATTCTCTCTCGGATGTTAATTTTTTGCTAGTTGTCAAACCCCAAGAAATTAAAAAATTTCCAATTAAACTGGAAAGTATAAACTCCGATACTTATGATGGGAAATATTTAGTTGATCTCACATGGTTTCCAAACACATTGGGTCTTGGCGAGTCTGAATTTGTTATGACTTTTTATGAAAAAGATTCTAAATTACCAGTGAGGGGAGCAACATATGATTTTGTATTAATTAAAAATGGGACTGAAATTCATCGAAAATCAGGATTAGCTAGTGCAGGTGGAACTTTTGAGAATTTTGTGTTTGTAGAGCAAGAAACAGGTGATCTTACTGTAAGAATAGAGAAAATTGCAGGAACTGATGAATATGTTGAAATTCCAATTAATGTGACCCCTGAATTTCCGTTTGGAATTTCAATTATGTTTGTGATGATTATTTTAATACTAACTGTATCGACAAAATATATTAAAAATTTTCAATATGATGTTTGAACAAAGAACATTTACAAAATAAATGTTTTAGAAAACTAGTAGAACTGTCAAACAAACTATTGATTATTAAAGTTTAAAAAATTTTCATTATTTATGGTGAAATAATCTAAAAATGAATCTATGCAAAGGAATCTGTGAACGATTCAAAGCCAAAGATTTCAAAGGGAAAATTAGATATGAAATAGGTCAAAAACACTGCTCAAAATGTTCCGTTTTCATACGTTATCAAAAAGTAAGATGTCCTTGCTGTCAGTGTATTTTACGCATAACGCCTAGGTCAAACAGATGTAGAAAAGACTTTCAGGAAAGAAAAGACAATTCTAGATACTAGAGTATTTAACAAGATAAATCTAAATTGATTAAATTGGATAACGTTAAACATGTTTGTTATTAGTGAAATTTAGAATGGTACAACATACGAACTTCAACAATGATTTATGATACTAACCCAATAAACATACCATGAAAGAATTTATTTGGGAAATACATCTTATAGCATGCTCTCACTATATTTCAATTTAAGGAAAGATCTGATTGCATAATCATACATCTAATCATTTAGAAAAAAGACTTTTGTTAGTATTATTGATTTCTATTGGCGTATTTCTGTTTGAATTAATCGGAGGGATCATTAGTAACAGCCTTGCACTTATCTCAGATTCATTTCATGTCATGCTTGATTTTACGGCAATACTTGTATCATTGATTGCATTTAGAATTGCAAAAAGATCCTCTTCTATTACACTTTCTTTTGGTTTTCATAGAATAGAAATTATAGCAGCTCTAATTAACGGAATTACTCTAATTGGAGTGTCGATTTTTATTTTTTATGAGGCTTACAAAAGAGTTCAAGAACCACAAAATATTGAAATCAATACACTATTGGGATTTGCAGTTGCAGGATTTATAGCTAATATCATTATGGCATTATTACTCAAAAAAGAAAGTAAATCTAATCTTAACATCAAAGGATCATATTCACATGTAATTGGGGATATGTTTTCATCTATCGGTGTTATTGTTGCAGGAATTTTGATGGTTTTTATCAATTATCCGCTAATAGACTCGATTGTAAGTGTAGGAATTGGGGTTTTGATAATAAGATCAGGCATTATACTCTGTAGAGAATGCCTGCATATCTTTATGGAGGGAACTCCAAATGAAATCAAAGTTCAGTCGGTCTCTGAAGAGATTATGAAATTGGAAGGAGTTTATGAAATACATGATCTTCATGTATGGACATTAACTTCTAATGTATTTGCCATGTCCGTACATGTGAAGATTATGCAAGAATTCATACCTCAAACTAACAATCTTTTACGAAAAATCAACGAAACAATGAAGGAGAAATTCGGTATCAATCACTGTACAATTCAGATAGAACATGATTTAATCAGTCCTGATAAAAAATAATTCAATTCAATTTTCATGTCTACATGTGCCTATTTTTGTCCCTGAAATGATAGATAAACCATGGAGTAAACCAAAAATATGGAATTTTGAACTAATTTGACAAATTCTATTGAAATAATTGGAAATTTAGAAAAAAATAATCGCTAAAAACTAAGCTAATACATTACAAAAATGGAAAAAAGATTCTATCTGGTAAACAGGTGAAATTGTGTAAATTTATGATTTTACAAAATTAGGAATAACGTGTATGCTTAAAACTTCTAACTTTTGACATAATATGATTGGCTTCAAACGATACTTCAAAATTTGAATTTTTATCTGCTAAAGTCATTTTAAATCCGTTCAAACAACCTAGACCAAAAGGCGGATTTCACTATCCTGAATACACTGATGAATCATTTGAAGATCCTAGATTAAAAGAACGAGAACAACGTGGAGTAGAATACCAACTTCGGGAAACCACACAGATTCTTAGTGAAAAAACATTGAAAGAAGAAAATGAAGTTTTTCTTAAAGTGTATACAAAAGCAAATCCTTCAGAAATGGAAGTAAAATCTATTTTGGATGCACTAAAAGCAAATGTTGTTGCATATATAGATATAAAACAACATGGGATGTTAATTTCTGGTTCTCTACAAAAATTAGAACAGTTATCAAATAAAGATACTCCAAAGTATCTAACAGAAAAAGTTCGCATTATCAAATCCATTACAAAAGAGGAACAGATAGAAGATGAAATCCTTAACATATCTGGAATCAAAATGCTTATTTTTTCGATAATTCCAAATCTAGATACTATAAAAAATAAAATCTATATCAGTATTTTACAGAATTTCTTTTCCAAAAATAACTGTAAAATGTATGGAGAAGAATTTCAAAAATTCGGTTTTATTTTAGCTGACGCCACATCAGAAATTATCAACGAATTAATTCAAAAATCCACATTTATTTTTAAAGTCAATTTAATTCCTGATGGAGTAGCACAAGAAATAAGAGAATCTACCTCTAAACCTGCTTCTAAAAATTCAAACAATTCACAAATCCTTTCTAATCCATATCTTCCAAAAGTTGTTTTAATGGATAGTGGAGTAAATGATATCCCATCTCTACATCCTATTCTCTTAGAGAGAAGTGCATATATTTTCCAAGATCTTGATGATGAGCACGATAATAATGGGCATGGAACTCCAATAGCTAATCTAATTGCATTTGGAGAAAATGGTAAATCTCCATCTGCCAATATTATTTCCTATAAAATTTGGTCAAGTGCCGAAAGAACATTTGCTTCAAGAGGATTAATTCGAGGTATAGAAGAATATGCTAACAAAACTAGATTGTTTGTAACCTCTATTGGAATTCCGCAAATGCCCCCTCATCTTATGGTGATGCTTGATAGACTAATTCAAAGCAAAAATGTATGTCTTGTTGCAAGTGGTGGAAACTTAGATTTTCCTGAAATTAAAGAATGTCTAACTCAAGGTGGCACTTATCCTGATTATCTTAGAGGATTTCCTGTAACGCCACCTGCTAATACACCAAATGTAATTGCTATTGGGTCGATTGCAAAAAAAATTAGTTCAAGATATCAATCAATAGCACCTATCAATGGGATTTCTCCTCACTCTAGATGTGGAACTGGAGCATATGATCTCTTTGAATGTAAAAAGCCTCAACTTGTGGAACATGGAGGTAATGTGAATATTATTGATGGGAGTCTCAATCTAAATTCTGATGATGTAGGTGTTAACACTGTAAACAAATCAGGACAATCCGTATCTTTGACTGGAAGCAGTTTTTCATCTCCCTTATTCATTAGAAAATTAATTGATCTTGAACGAGTATATAGAAATAGAATCTCAAATATAGAAACTATGTTAGCAATATCTTATCTATCATGTACTAATGATATTTCAAATTGTGCAGGATATGGAGAATCTAAATCATTTACTCACACTGATCATAATTCAACAGTCTATTTAGCAGAAGGAACTATTGGATTTACTCAAGTTGGAGATGATACTATGACCACACCAATAAATGATATTATTATTTACGTTCCTCCCAGTGTGACTGAAATTAAATTTTGTTTAACGCATTCAGATGATTTCAACAAATCTGTAATTCCAACTCTTGAAACATATTTTGATGTAAAAGCTAAGAAAATGGGCAATACCTCTTTAATCCCCCCTGAAAATCAAGAAGAGTTAAACAGTAAAACTAACGTTAAAATGCTAACATACAAGTTTGACTCTAAAAGCATGGAGTCAATGTGGACTTTTTCTATACGACCTAGAGTTACCCATGCCATCCTTACTGAAGATAAAAGAAATATTTCAGCACGATTCGGTTGTGCAATTTTACTTACAGGAAAGTCAGATAGAAAATCACTAAAGCCTTTAACTCAAGAAATAATTGAAAATCGGGAGAAATTCTCAGCATGATTGAACGAAATATCTTAAGATCAAGTAAAAGAATCGGTAAGTACGAAGCCCCAATTATAGAAAAATTAGAACCATTTTTTCAAAATCAAGGGTTTCAAGTTGTTCCTCATGCACGATTGAATATTTCATGGGGCAATATTATTTCGGATATTGATTTGTTACTAATTAAAGAAAACAAAGTAGGGATTGTTGAAGTAAAATCATCACATGATAATTTGAAAAGAGCAAAAAAGCAGATTTCCAATATCAAAGATTATGTTGATTTTGCATATATTGCCACTGATTTTAAACCTAGAAAATTACCTACATCTTTAGCTGGTTGGATTTTTGTTGATGAAGAAGTTACTATTATGAAATACCCGCAATCTATTCACAATGAACCTTCCCATTATTCTGTTGATTCTTTACCAAAAAAATGTCTAGAACGATATTTAGAACAAAAGAATCTTTCAGTCAAAGGAATGTCAAAATATGAAATAACAGATACAATAATGTCAATTCCTGTAAAAAATCTCAAAGATGAAATAAAATCCATGGCTACATGTGGGCAGGAATGTGATGTAAGCTGCCCCATTTGGGAATTTGAGAAACTTTTGATTCCTACACTTATTTCTAGATGATGTGATTTTTGAAATTTTTTACTATTTTTCTAAGTCATTTTATCAATAAGAAAAACAATGAAGTTTAATTAGCAATATTTTCTATAACGATAATTAGAATAACATTTTATTGAGTAGATAAAAAATCATAGTAGAAAAAAATTTCGCTTGGTTATCAATTCAAAATAAACCAAGTATTTTTTGTATGTCTTTTTCATTGGTTTTATGTACATTTGTTATTTATCATGAAATTTTAAAATCATATTCATAGATCTCTTTATATGATCTTGGTTATTGTAACATTACTAATACAAAAATTCACAAACAATAAAAACATGCAAAAGAACATTATTTTATGAGTCCACCAGAAAAACAAATAACTATCCTGATTAACCAAAAACCGTTTCATGTAACCTCTTCTTCACTCACTGGTAAGGAAATAAAGGAATTAGCAAACGAACCTCTTGAAAAACTTCTTGTCAAAGTAGTTGAGGCTCCAGATCCAGTAGCTGGTGGAGATGATATAATTATTGGAAATGACGATACTGTAGAATTAAAGTCAGGAATGAGATTTAGAATCGTTAACGCTGCAACTTTTGGGTAGAAACTAATGGTACTTTCACCATTACTTTTGGAACATATTGAATATTTACGTAAGAATCACGTAATTGATGTTTCAGAAGCCGAGGCTGAAATTTTTATTGTTTTTCATGACTATATCCTTCCCAAAAATATCTGGGAGATCGACGAAACTGATCTTCTAATCATAACACATCCTGCATACCCCAATCCAAAAATTGACATGTTTTGGGTGGAACCTCATTTAAAATTAAAAAATGGAAAGACTCCAAAGGCTGCAGCGACGTTTGAAAATAAACTTGGAAGAAATTGGCAACGCTTTTCTTGGCATTTAGGAAACTGGAATCCTGGCAAAGATAACTTGATAACCTATCTTAATGATGTAAATGAAAGATTGTCTAAAAGTGAAGCCGAATGAACACTATTAGAATTACCAAAGAACAATTTGACATTTTAAAAAAATATCTTCTATCAAGAAAAGAAGAATCTGCTGCATTTCTATTAGCAGGGTATTTTTATAATTCACTTGGACATAATTTTGCTATTAGAGAAATCATGATTCCTCGTGATGATGAATACAATGAACGTACAGAGATTCATTTAGACGTATCAGCCAAATTTTTCAATAGAGTACTGAGTAGTGCTGAAAGAACTGGAACAACTATTGTTCAATGTCATTCACATACATTTGCTGACTATGATTTATCATATTCAGCTAGTGATAATTATGGTGAATCGCAATCATCTCAAACTATTTTTGATTGTCTTGAAAAAAAACCAATGGCAAGTTTACTTTTTGGTAAAAATAATGTTATTGGACGTTTTTGGAATAACTCAAAAAACTCACCAATGAAAATTAATCAAATTCGAATTTTAGGTAAGAATATACAAATTTTTGAACCAGAACAAACTAATTCAAAATTAAATACATCAGTATTTGATAGACAAATCAAAGCTTTTGGAATTAAAGGACAACAGGTTTTATCTTCTTTAAAGATTGGCATAGTTGGACTCGGCGGAACTGGTTCTTCAGTTGCAGAACAGTTAGCAAGAGAGGGAATTGGTGATTTTCTTCTAATTGATCATGATAAATTTGAAATAAGTAATCTTACCCGTCTTTATGGAAGTTATCATGACACTAAAAAGAAACCTAAAGTTCAAATTATTAAATCAAACATAGAAAAAATTAATCCTAAAGCAATCATTGAAGCTGTAGATGATAATGTAGTATCACAAAAAATATTACAAAAATTAAAAAACTGTGATGTTATTTTTAGTTGTACTGATAATCATACATCTAGAAGCGTACTAAACGAATTGTGTTATCAATACTTTATTCCTGTAATTGATATTGGCGTGGGAATTGACTCAGATAATGAAAAAATTTCTGGAGGAACTGTACGCTCCATGTTAATTTCTCCATCATTACCATGTATGTATTGTACTGGAATAATCAACTCTGAACAAATTCTTAATGAATCACTTCCTCCTAAGGAAAGAAAATCAAGACAAAAAGAGGGTTATGTTCAAGGAATGCAAGATGATGTACCATCAGTTATTACTTTTACAACAATGGCTGCCACATTTGGATTAACAATGTTTAAAGATCTTTATTTTAATATTCTAGATTCTAAATCTACAATCATCACTCTGGATCTACATTCATTTACAATCAACAAACTCTCTGCAAGTCAAAGACCAGAATGTGTTTGTAAACTAAGACTTGCCAAAGGAGACTACTTTCCTTTGTCTGCCCCATAACATGGGAAAATATCCAATAGATATCGTAAATTGTTGGTCAATACCTAACTTGAATATTGCATATACTGAAGACGGCATTATTTCCGTTGAATTGAAAAATAATTCTACAAAGACAATAACAATCAAGACGCTTGAAATAGAATTTGAAACCGAACCTTACTTTAAACCTTATTCTGTAAAATCTACAAATCCAGTAAAAATCAAATCAAAAAATATAAAAAAAATTGAAGTTTCATTTTCAACTAAATTAATCCTAAAACACTCAACGAATGTCTACAAGATTAAAATTACTTTAGAAAATCAAACTCATTCAAAAATTATTTTAGGTGCAATTTCCAATTCTCTTATCATACATTCTTGTAGACCTGTAACCAATCTTGCATTTATTAGTCATAAAGATCCTGAAGATACAGAATTAGGTAACAAAGTTAATGTTTATCTTCAAAAAATTGGATTTAAGGGATATCTAGCTGAAAGTGATTCTCGTCCTGGATTAAATTTTTGGAAAGAAAAAATTCTTCCTAAAATTGATGAAAGTAATGTTGTGATTATACTTTGGACAGAAAATGCATCCCAAAACCCAAAAAATATTTTACGAGAAGTAAACTATGCAAAGAAAAAGAAAAAACGCATAATTTTGGTTATTGAAAAAGATGTTAAAATACCAAAAGAATTTTCTAAACATATTCAATATCATGCTGTTTCTTCAATTATTAATGAAAAAGAAATTGTAAAGTTAGTTGTTGATATGGATAAAACATATCGTGAGGGCGGTTATATCTGAAAAATTTACTAAAATTCAAATACAAAATCAATATAAAAAACAGCAAATATTTTTTTGAATGATAAATCATAATCATTCGGGGGATTCATAAATCCTTAAGTTATTACAAAATATTCTTGAATTTCTTTTAAATATTCTAAAGTTTTAGTTAAAATTTAGTTTGAGAAAGGGAAAATACCATCGTTACAAATTAGATCTATTACAATATCTGGTAGACAATAATTTTTTGATTAAAATTGGCGAGGGAATTGAATTATCAGAAATAGCAAGTAAATTAGAGATACCTATGAGTTCATGGTATGATATTACAAAATCACTACAAGAATTAAATTTGATTATACTTAGAAGTAAAAATAGATGGTTCCCTAGTGGCATTACTGTTTGGATGGTTTATGAAATTCAATTAACCAAAGAAGGACTAAAATTTTTAACTCGTTTTAGTCATGCCTAAAAAAGGGATGATCCTACCGAGTTAAGTTAATTTTTTAAAAGTGTAATAATACCTGAACCTGATAAACTCATAGCAATATGTTCACCATATTGTAATAACATATCAGAGTAAGGAAATCCAAAATCAAGATAATTTTCAATTATCATAACAACAATACGTCAAATTCTCTTTTAAAGATTATGCATTATCATAATTTGAAATGAGGTTTATAGAATTACAAGAAAGACCATTAAGATAATTCAGGTGCAAGATAGATTGGATCTATACATTTGATATGAATCAAAGAATCAATAAGTAAAGAATTACTTAGAAAATCTTTATGATCAAGAGTCGCTAGCAAACATTTTTTTCCAGAACTTTGCTGGAATGCTTCAACTTCACATAGTATTTCAATGTCCTTCGGTTTACTTTGAACAGTTTTTTTCAATTTTGGTTCGTTTTGTAATTTTTGACATGTGTCAGGATTCACAGTTTGAGGAAGCATTTGATATCCACCTAATTTTGTGAAAAAATCAAATTGTAACGCCGTTAAAATTTTATTGAATTCAACCATTGCAAGAATGACAAAATCAGATACACTTTGAGGTTTATTTTGGTGAGAATTTTCGATTAAATAATGTGCCAATACAGACTCGATATATTCAATGATTTGTCTTTCAGATTTATTGACAGGATATAGTTTTTTGAGATTCGCAAAAAAGGATTGAATAAAAGATAAATCTGTTAATGTGATATTTGGATTAAGACCTTTAAATGCACGAAAATCAGAAATGAAATTTTTAGAGGCGTCTCCAATCAAGCATGCAACATTAGATAACCTATTTTCAACTTCTTCTTTGACTGTTTCAGACATGTATTTTTTAAAAGTAAAAATTTTTTCAAGTTTATCAATAGATCCTGAACGTGATGACTGAGTTTCATTTCCAAAAACCTCTGCAAGAAATAATGATGAATCTATACAAACAGCAATCTGCTTTGCTTTAACCATGTTTTAGTACTATTGCACACAATTTTTCATCAAAATCAACAAAAGACTCAGATTTTGATGAATTCAATACAATATCTTCATTAAGATATTTTCTATCCACAAAATTCGTAAATGTGAATAGATCACTTCTAAATGAATTAAAATACAACTTAAATTGTTTTTCTGAACTTTCATCTAATTTTAATGGAATTGTTTTGAAAAGATCATCAAGATTTTTTGCATTTTTTGAACGAAGGTAGAACTTTAGTGTTAACTCGGAACGAGATAACTGAGTTAACGATTTTGAGAGGGTATTAGTTTTATTTTCAAATTTTGCCAATTCGTTTTTTATTTTTCTTTCATCAGATCTAACTAAATGAAGCATGCTACGTAAGCGCATAAGATCACCCACTAAAGATCGTATTGCAGATATTTTTTCTATGTATGATAGATTATACAAATTGTATAATTCTAATGGTAAATTAGAATCAAGGAATTCAGCCATAGATTTTTGATGCCATTCGTCATAAGATATTTTCATTATCAGAGATAATCTAGATAGAGAATCGATCATTATCTCAAATTGCTCAGTTATATCATCAGAATTAGAGGTAAATGAGTCAAGAGATTCTTGAACTTCGGCATGTTCATCTAAGAATTTTGTAAAGTTTTTTTTCCATAATGTCAGATATTCATCAGTAGAGAACCAATCAGCGGTAAAACCTACTTTATTTGCAACATATTCTATATCACTTGATACTAATTTGAATAAATCAGGTTGTTCATCTGGAAATAGATCTATAGTCGTTTTCTTAAGATAATGTTTTCCATAACTTTTCTTATGTAAGTTTGGTTTAAACTGACTTAATACGTAGAGAATTGCTGATTTGGCATATTCTTGTTTATCATAACTTTGAAAATTAGATGTTAGTATTTTCATTTAATCCACCTTATTTTTGAAGAGGTCTCATGGATATAATATCTTCTTTTATTTTCATAGACAATCTTTAATTATGAAATATGTTATAAAAAATATTATGAGTGACGAATTTACTAGTCACTTTACGGATACAAAATTAAACTTAAATGAGTCCTGTCAAGAGGTTGGATTAAGGGCTCGTAGCTCAGCTTGGCTGGAGCGTTCGACTGATAATCGAAAGGTCATGTGTTCGAATCACATCGGGCCCA
>JAGXTE010000040.1 GCA_018334095.1 Nitrosarchaeum sp. | reverse complement strand
GCAAATTCTTTTGTATAATTTATTATCTCACTTGTAACAAGTTGTCTAGTAGGTACAATTGCAATTGATTCATTCAGAGGATGTCGAATATAGGTTACACGTGAAGTAATTTTATAGACTATACCTTTGTAGCCACTTGCTAATGCAATTCTTTCTCCTTCAACAAAGATCTTATCTTTTCTTATCATCATATATGCAAAGTAATTTTCAAAAGTTTCTTTTAATGCAAAACCTACTCCAAGTGCAATACCACCACTAGCAGTAGCTAATACAAAGAGGTCAACACCCCACCAAGCAATTATGCCTAGTGCCGTACATAAAACAACTCCAAGAGGAATAAAATTTCTAAATGGTTTTGGAAGTCCTTCTCTTTTCTTTTCAGCATAGCCTGGAGGTTTTGAACCAGCTATCACAGGTTCATAATTATTGCCTCGTTTTTCTTCTCCCCAGATATCAATTTCATAGATTTCATCAGGAGTTTTACCGGGAAGTAACGGCCTGCCCAGTTCATTTTCTCCAGTTATACAATCATTGTAATATTGTTCATATTTTTTTTGTTCTGATTTTTTCCATTCTAAAAAAGGATCTTTTACAAGTTTTTGATAACTACCAATTCTTGCACCAGTTGAAGTGGTAAATTTTTCTAAGAAATCCCTACCTTCCTGAGTTTGTAAAAATTCATTGAAGTCTTTATCACTTATTTCTTCAGGCGGATGTTTAGGTGGAATCCATTTGTAACATCGATGGAATAAATCATTTTCATCATCTTTAAAACCATTCAATTCTCGCCAAGCTTTAAAATCTTCTTTTTCCTGTTTGAGTTTTTCACCTTTTTCAAGAAGAATTGTTATGATGTGACCTGCAGTAAATGCAATAATAAGAATATTCATTGAATTGAGGAGTTTAGCAAATGTTTCTCCAACAGTAAGTTCTGCACTCAATTGTTCTTGTATTATTTCTGTAGGATCATCAAATAGTTCAAAAGTCTGAATGTAAATATTAATCGAAGAGATCAAAGCTAATGCTAGTACAGGTAAAACTGCTCTTCGAACTATATCAGCCAATATAGGATTAGAATAACTGAATTTTTTGGTTCTAGTCCATTGTCTGAATTTATTATAAATTGTACCAATCACAATCAATCCTACTACTAAAATTACAAAGGCTATTTGGAGTGAAACTGAAGACGATAGTAATTCAACTAGAATTCCAATTTGTCCTACTGCCTGCCCTTCTGCAAGTACTTCTCCAGCCATTATTTTTCACTATTTCCTTCCAAATACAAAGATTTCATAGAGATATTTTAGATATTATCATTTTTTATAAATCATTCAATTGAATTTTTTTAAAAAAAAATAGAATTAATCCGTCACTAACATTTAACAATGATAAAAACTATCAATTTACATGCAAAATCAAAAATCAGAATGGGCTACGAATGAATCGCCACGCATTATGAGTTACACTTTAGCAAATTTTCGACAATTACCACAAATTCAAAAATTAGGCGAGGAAAAACAGTTCGAAATGGAAGTTGTGGGCAATGTGCTTCCATTTAAGACAAATAACTATGTAGTTGAACAACTAATCGACTGGAATAATATTCCAAATGATCCAATGTTTGTTTTAACTTTCCCACAAAGAGGGATGTTAATACCAGAACATTATGCAAAAATGGAAGCGGCTCTAAAAAAAGGAGATAAGAAAGAAATTCAAAACACTGCAAATGAGATTAGATTACAATTAAATCCGCATCCAGCTGGCCAAATGGAGTTAAACGTACCTACACTAAAAGATGGAACTAAGCTTTATGGAATGCAACACAAATACAAAGAAACTTGTCTGTTCTTCCCAAGTCAAAGTCAAACATGTCATGCATACTGTAGTTTTTGTTTCAGATGGCCACAATTTGTTGGGATGGATGAACTCAAATTTGCCATGAGAGAAGGCGAACAACTAGTACAGTATCTACGAGAGCATCCGGAAATCTCGGACGTTTTGTTTACTGGAGGAGATCCAATGATTATGAAAGCAAAAATATTTGCAACATATATCAATCCACTTCTAGAAGCTAATCTTCCAAATCTCAGAACAATACGAATTGGAACTAAAGCACTCTCATACTGGCCATACAAATTCTTAACAGAAGATGACGCAGAGGAAATGCTAGACATATTCAAACGAATCGTAGATAAAGGAATTCATCTTGCACTAATGGGGCATTTTAATCACTTAGTAGAATTAAAAACAGATGCAGTAAAAGAAGCAATCAAAAAAGTACGAGCTACTGGAGCTCAAATCAGAACTCAATCACCAATACTTCGTCATATCAATGATGATTCAGAGATGTGGGCAGAAATGTGGAAAACGCAGGTTCAACTAGGATGTATTCCATACTACATGTTTGTTGTAAGAGATACAGGAGCACAGCATTATTTTGGAATACCACTGATAGAGACTCAAAGAATATTCCGTGATGCTTACAAAAAAGTAACTGGACTTGCAAGGACTGTAAGAGGCCCTAGTATGTCTGCAACACCAGGAAAAGTTCAGATTCTCGGAATTGCAGAACATGGGGGAGAAAAGTTAATGGTGTTAAGATTCTTGCAAGGAAGAAATCCAGATTGGGTACAAATTCCATTTCTAGCAAAATACGATGAAAAAGCAATTTGGCTCGATGATCTTAAACCAGCAACTGGAGACAAGTTCTTCTTTGAAGATGAATTAAATGAAAAAATGAAAGTAATTAAAAATCAGGATTATCCGGAATCTTAAACTATATGTTTACAAACCAGCTTAAACAATGTCACAGGATCACATTAGTATTACAAAAAAATAATTAAAATAAAATGATGAATTCAAAACAAGTTGTAGAAAAAATAAAAGAAGAAAATATTTCATTTGTAGATTTTTGGTTTGTAGATATTTTTGGCGAACTACATTGTATGGGAATGCCAAGTTATTCTCTTTCAGAAGATGATTTTAATGACGGATTAGAAAAACTTGATGCAAGTTCTATTCTAGGATTCAAGTCAGTAAATAAATCAGATATGATCTTAAAACCAGATCCTTCTACTTTTCGTATTTTACCACCAGATTATGATCCAAGTAGAAAAAATGCAAGAATATTTTGTGATCTTTATGAAGGAAATAGAGCAGAAGAGACACGTTTTAACAGAGATTCTCGTGGAATTGCTGCAAAAGCTAAAGGAAAGCTAAACGAATTTGGATTAACACATTCTATGTGGGGTCCAGAGATTGAATTTTTTGTATTTGATGCAATCAACATCTATCCTTCACCGTATGGTGCAACTCACTCATACGGAGGTTCTGGTTATTCTATCGAATCAAAAGAATCACCATGGGCAAAAGGAAATGCAAGTACTGCGATAGATCTCAAAGAAGGATACTATCCATCACAGCCTAAAGACACACTAGGTAGCCTCAGAAAAGACATTTGTGATGATTTGTATCGTTACTTTGGAATCCAAGTTGAAGCTGAACATCATGAAGTTGCAACATCAGGACAGAGTGAGATTAATTTCAAATATGGTGAAATGACTGAAATTGCTGATGCCGTAGTTACAATAAAAAATGTTGTCAAAGTAAAAGCCAAAAAAAGAAACAAGGTTGCTACCTTTATGTCAAAACCAATCTTTGGAGACAATGCATCTGCAATGCACACTCATCAGAGCATATGGAGTAAGGACACAAATAGAATGTATGATCCAAATGATAAAGTTGCACAGTTATCACAAGAAGGACGTTACTACATAGGCGGACTTTTAGATCATGCATCTGCATTATGTGCAATAACAAATCCTACAACAAATTCATACAAAAGACTGGTACCTAATTTTGAAGCACCTGTCAATGTTTGTTGGGGGTTAGGAAATCGTTCGGCTGCAATTCGTGTACCCATGTATCTAAAAAATAGAGAGAAGAGTAAACGAATTGAATATCGTGTACCAGACCCCACTGCAAATATCTACTTACTTGAAGCAGCATTATTACTTGCAGGATTAGATGGAATTAAAAATAAAAAAGATCCCGGAGACTCCGTAGAAGAAAATGTCTACAAGCTTAGCACTGAAAAGAAGAGAGAGCTCAATATTGGCTCTCTACCTACGTCACTCAAGGAAGCATTAGATGCATTTCAAAGCGATATGAAATTTCTTGAAGATATATTTACAAAAGATTTTCTTGATGCATATACAGAATTAAAATACAAAGAGTATCATGCATTTGCACAAACTCCAACTGCATGGGAAGTTTCAATGTATACCGATGCTTAGAGATTACTTAGATTGATAGATTAGAGTTCCTAGATTCAATAAAAAATATCATTTAGACAAGAATTGGAAAAATACTTTTAACTTTTGAACAAAAATCGTGCGTAATGAATACAACACTAAAGATCATGGCCTTTTTGGCTATCTTGCCACTCTTTACTGCAGGTTTGACGCAAAGTTACGATATGGTAGCTTTTGCCGAAAAAGCAAAAGGAACACCATCAAAATCATATGGTTCCAAAACTGCAGGAATAGTTTGTGGAGATAGATTATGCTCTGAAGCACCTGCGACTCAACCAGTTCAAGAAAAAACAGAACAAAAGATGGATGAGAAACGGATGATGGACAAGCATATGGCCGATAAAGGAATGATGGACAAAAAGATGGATGACAAACACATGATGGAAAAAACAGAAGTGTCTGCCGATGCAGGTTCTGTTTTAAAACTATCACGTGCAAATGTTCCAGCAGAGATTCCATTGCATAAAGGATTCTATAATGGAGGAGATGTTTACTTTATCATTACAGATTCAAGTGATAAAACACATGCAGACATTATAACAAAGAATCAAAAATGGAAAGTTGAACTAGCTCCATTACTAAAGAATACTCCTGCAAAAGCACTTTCAAAAACATACATGTTTACAAATGGAATTACTGGTGACGGAGTTCACGGATACCAAGGTGAAGTATTTACCAGTACTCCTGCACAACCGGATGTATACAGTGCACTCACATCACATGTTCATGTAACATGGAAAGATGGTTCTACTCCAAGAATATTAAATTCTGAAAAAGCAATAATGGATGCAGAGAAAAAAGGAGAGATATCATTGACACCTTTAGAAGTGGTCATAAACATGCCACAAATTGTTTGGCCAGATGGACAAATGATGGTAAAAGAAGACAAAACACTTTCTGATCACATGCCATATGGCGGAGGACAAGTTCTAGATATCGATACTGAAGGAAAAACTGTAACATTCATTGCACATAGAGGCTGGGGTCCAGATGGAAGAACCATTTACTACATTGTAACTGATGCAACACCTTCAGGTCCAGCAGAGATGATGGGCGTAATTAGCTCACCAACGTCTGCCAGTCTTATTGCAAATTCAGCTGCGGTTGATCTGTTTCAGTTCACAAACGGAATTAAAGGCTCAGGTCCAATGGGATTCCAAGCAGGAATTGCAGCAGGTGCACCAGGTGATGCAAATTATTCTCCTATGTGGAGAATCAATGTAATTAGTTGGAAGGATGCAAACAACTCAGCATTGCTTGAAAACATTTCAGACATCACAGCATACCAAAAAGCAGGTTTGATCGACAGTAGTCTAGCAAGGCCAATGGACAGTGATCACATAGTAAACTGTCCTTTCATTGATCCCTTCCAATAGGGATTAATCTTTTTTATTTTTTATTTTAAAATTTAGAGTTATGATTTCTGAGTTTCAGTTAACAAATTCATGATACTTTGAGTTGTTACAATTCCAATAACATGTTCATTTACAGGATCAACTACTGGAATTATATCAAAAGGATGAGAATTCATTTTTTGAATTACTGAATACAGATATTCGTCAGGCGATACGGTGTAAACTTTTTTGTACATTACATCATCAATAGTAATTGCATCAAATGTTTTTTTATGATATCTATTAATTTCTCGTTTAGAAACAAGTCCTACAAGTTTGTCATTAGCATCAATTACTAGAAATGGGTTTTTGTTAAGTTCATTCTGTTCTAGAAATGCCTTAACTGTGAGTAATGGTGTTATTCTTGGAAAATCAGTAACAATTACAGCAATTGCAGGTACATCAGATACTACTCTTCTAAAATAAATCGGCAATAAACCAAGCTCTAGGGTTCCTACTTTTACATGAATTATTTTCTTTAACTTTCGTTGGAGCTCAACACTAGATATCACCATAGTCAAAAGGGTACCAAATACTAGAA
Source organism: Nitrosarchaeum sp. (assembly GCA_018334095.1). Classification (GTDB taxonomy): domain Archaea; phylum Thermoproteota; class Nitrososphaeria; order Nitrososphaerales; family Nitrosopumilaceae; genus Nitrosarchaeum. The sequence goes on along the minus strand of JAGXTE010000040.1, from coordinate 11,302 downwards.
GAGAGAATAATTCATCATCCAAGATGTGAGCTTGTAGTAAAGATAGCATCAAAGCCAAATCTACTGCGCCTTTTGCCATCACACCGTAGGCTACAGTTGTAGCAGGACGCATCTTTGCAATACGAACAGCAATGTAAGAGCTTACAAATTTCACACCGATTATTATTCCAATAAACACAGCGATAATCCACAAGTCTAGATTTAGAAAACCAAGACTGAAGTGAAGACCAATACCCGCAAAGAAGATTGGAATGAAAAGTCCATGTCCGATTACACCAATGTTTGTTGAGATATCAGAATATTCATCTTTAGCCATTCTAGACATAGCGATTCCCAAAAGAAGTGCACCAACTGCACCATGAATTCCACTAATCTCAGCAAGATATGCTACAAGTAAAATAACTCCGATAATAACACCAAAATAAATTTGCTTTCCACGAAGATGTTTTTTCAACATACGGAAAAACTTTGGTAAAACATAAACTGAAAGCAAGGCAGCAACTGCAAAAAATATGATCATCTTTGCAAATAACCAGAAAAATTCGGAAACAACTGGGGTATCGCTTGAATTTACCTGAATCAACACACTAGTTACAATAATTGCAATAAATTCTACAATTGCAGTAACAGTAAAAATTTCAAGACCGATTGCAGATTTTAGCTTACCAAGATCACTCAGTATCTTTGCAGTAACACCAAGACTTGATGCGGCAATTACGCTTCCAATAGCAAAGGCTTGTGTAAAATTCATGTCTAAAGATAGTCCAAAAAAACCTGCAACAAAAAATGGTATTAAAAATGCCACAGCAGAACCTGCAAAAATTCTACCTCTCATCACACGAAATATTCCAGCGAGATCAATTTCTTGGAGACCAATTAAGAAAAATAAGAAAAATACTCCAATTGAGGTAAAAAACTCTATTGCGTTAATTGGCTCAACAATAGCCAATAGTGCAGGGCCAACTATAATCCCTGCAAGAACATTTCCTATTATCGTGGGCTGATTAATTCTATGCATAAGTTCACCTAACAATTTTGCAGCAATAATCAAAACGGCAAGATACAAAATTGCTTCAAAGACCAAGATATGATCTTCAAGTGTGGTCATCTCATATCCCTTTCGGAAGAGATTACACCTATCAAATAACAGAATAATTGTTATAGGAGATAATTCAGGTAAATTTCAAAATGGAGAAAATAGACTATGAAGGAATTGTTTGGGCCATTAATCACAACAATCCAGAACCACTAGTGGAGCATGCTATCCACACATTAGTTATGCATGGAGTAAAAAAAGAAGATATTCAGTTAACGGATGCCCCAGATAATGTAAAAGTTGGTGCCATAGTAGTTGAGATTTGGCCATATCATCTAGATGTTGCTAGAGTAAGAACAATTAGAAATGAATCTTTTATCAGCGGTACTGTTATGACTATTGAGCTAAAATTAGACGGCGAAGGAAACTATACAGATTAGTTTTGAAAAAAGCAAAGAAGCAAAATATCATCATTGTGTCAATTGCAATAATCATAGTAGGTGCAATAGTTGGCTACAATTATTCATATGATCAAACAAGACAGAAGGGTTTGAAATTTGGGAATGAACTTCAACAAATTCAAGAAGAAGTAAAGCAATCTCAAATTCAATTCGACTCAAAGATTACACAGTGGAAAGAAGGAGATTTGAGTTTAGAAGAATTACTAGATTATTCAGAAACACATTTGAATGATATACAAAATATGATTTTAAAATATGACGAATTGAATCCACCAAGTCAATTTGCGCCATCTGTAGAACTATTCAAGCTCTCAACACAATCTCAGCTAGATAGCGATAAAGAATTCATAGAATGGATAAAAACTAAAGACGAATCTCACAGTATTAGATCGGATTCATTATTACAAGAATCATTTGAATATGAAATGCTTGCTTTGGGGGAGTTTAATTCAGTCAAAGCAGGGTTAAAGTAGAATCATAATAAATTTAATTTCTGCAATAAATCTAAAATTGGAGATATTTCTTTTATAATTTCATTTTTATCCAATGGCGTTGGCTCTGAGAATTTAATTGGAAATGTAATTGTGAGCATGTCTTGATCTGTATGAGAGATATGAATAGAATGAACAGTATTGTTTGTTTTTGTAATGAAATCTTTCCATTTTTTTAAATGTTCTCCAACACGATTAACTTGAGTATTCAATTCATCAATATCAATATCCAAATCAGAGTCAAATAATCCAAATTTTACAAGAGGAATCATCATTAATCCGCCTGAAATTTTATCATGATTTTTTAGCATTTGGGAGATAATTTCTACAGAATTTTCTTTAGGATAGATTACACCATAATCAGGATCAAAATATCCTGCTACAAGTTTCTTTGAATCTAAAATTCGAAAATATTCATCATCTAAATCTAATTTCCACAACAACTAGTCAATAATACATAATTAAATAAACAGTTTACCAATGACAGTTAAATAAACAGGGTGAAAATAAAAAACATGACAATTTCCAAAGAAAATAAAACATTCATTGATAGTTTAATTGATTACTACATTAGTGAAGCAGAATCATACAGACAGATTGCAGAGAACTTTGTACCAGAGGTAGAATCAGTTCCAGACACAGCATTTGGAATTATTACTGGATGTGTATATTCAGGATTTTTGCAGGCATATCAAAATCAACAACTCACTCCAGGATTAGAAGACATGAATGAATTCAACCAAATCATAAAGAAACGTGCCCCGCTAATCAAAAAGGCACTACTCGGACCAATAAAGCAGGAAAATAAGCCAAAAGATACTCCTGAAAAATCAGATATATAGTTTAGAAATCTCAGCTAAAGTTTAATTTGATTTCAAAATATCAAAACGCATGAAGGTAGACGGAAGTAAAATTATCTTTGGGATGGGAGTATCATCGGCAGTAGTAATGGTAATAGTGGTGCTTTATTTTGCAATACGTTGATAAATCAATTTTTCTATAAATAATATATTGTCAGCAACAGATGAGTTTAGAATCACACAAATTGTAGATAATGGGCAAGTTGTGCAATTAACATTAATTGAAAATGTGTCAACTGAGCCAATTTCACAAAAACAAATGATCATAGACAATGTTTCAAAAAGACTAGATGCCGAAACAAAAGAGCAAGTCATGCCATTATTAGAAGCAATATTGCAAGCTCAGCCAACAGTTAACATTAGAAGTTATCAACAAACACAAATTACAATAGGTATGCCAAAATCAAGATATGAAAAAATGGGCAGACCGCAAGTCGGAAGCTTACTTGGAATAGATATAAAAAAACTCTAAAGATTTGATTTTATATCACTTATAGTCTCTAAAGGTAACGAGCAAGTAAAATCCTTACAAACAAAGACAGATGTCTTATCAGTATAGGATTTGCCTGCAAAAAATTGGAATTTGGATAAATTTTCTAATTGAGATTTATTGTTAATTGATACCATAATTGATTCAGGTAAAAATTTAGAGTAAAGGAAATTACAAATTTCTGAATTTTCAGAGTTGATAATTGTAATTTCAGTTGGATGTTGCATGAAAGTGTAAATTGTATTTAGTAGATAACCAAAACCGAATGGATTTTCAGCTGCAATTTGAGCCTGAGATTCCATTATTTGTGTTGCAATTTTTAAGAATTTTTCCTCTTGCGTAAGATGATACAATCGTAACATTACAAAACATGAAACTGAGTTACCAGATGGTAATGACAAATCATAATTGCTCTTTGGTCGTATGATTAATTTTTCATGTTCATCAGATGTCATAAAGAAGCTGCTACTCTCAGAATCCCAAAAGTGATCAACTAAATGGTGTCCTAGTTTAACTGCCAAATTCAAATATTTTACTTCAGGTTCAATCTCAAAGACGTCAAGCAATGCATTTGCAAAATAAGAGTAATCTTCCAAGTATCCGTCTATTTTTGCCACATTGTTTTTGTAAGTTCGTAATAATTTTGTATCATCAAGGAGTTTTGTTTCAATAAATGAAACACAGTTTTTTGCAGCATCCAAATATTTGGCTTCTCCAGTTACACGGTACCCTTTAGCAAATGCTGTGATCATCAGTGCATTCCATGAAGTGAGTACTTTATCATCCAGTCCCGGAGTAACTCGTTTGGAACGAACGTTCAATAGTTTTTCAGAGCAACGTACAAGAATTTCTTTAATTTTTTCTTCAGGCATTCCAAAATGAAATGCTACTGCAGAGATGTTGATGTTATTGCATAGAATGCTGTTACCTTCCCAATTGCCGCCATCAGTGACATCATAGTATAAACAAAAAATCTCAGCATCATCACCAAGTATCTCTTTTATCTCACTTTTTTTCCATACGTAGAATTTTCCCTCTATACCTTCGGAATCAGCATCATATGCAGAATAAAATCCACCTTCTTTTGAAGTCATTTCTCTTAAAACAAATCCCAAAGTCTTGTGAAGAACTTCAAGATAGAATGGGTCTTGGGTAATCTGATAAGCTTCAGCATAATTTACTGGAATTAGTGCATTATCGTAAAGCATCTTCTCAAAATGAGGAACGAGCCACTTTGCATCAGTGGAGTAACGATGAAATCCTCCACCTATCTGATCAAAGATACCACCTTTGGCCATTTTATTTAGAGTTTTGAGCGCAAATTCATTAAATTTTGATAGTCCTGTAAGTTTTGCATATCTAAACAAAAATGAAACATTAGCTGCGTTTGGAAATTTTGGTGCAGAACCAAATCCGCCATATGTGGAATCTCCAAGTTGAAATAAATTCATTGCAGCTTCATCAAGAATAATTTTTTCTAGTTTAGATGGAATTTTTACAGTCTCTGCTTTTTGTAATACAGATAGAAAATTATCGGCAGACTTTTCAATGTCTTTTGGTTTTTCTTTCCAAGCTTGTGCCAGTTGTCTTGTAATACTTCCAAAACCAGGACGACCATAAGAATCCAAAACTGGAAAATAAGTTCCAACGTAAAACGGTTTTTGATCAGGAGTTAGAAAAATACTAAGAGGCCATCCGCCCTGACCTGTTGCTATCTGACAAACTTTTTGATAGATATCATCAAGGTCTGGTCTTTCTTCTCTGTCAACTTTGATGTTTACAAAATTTTCATTCATGAATTTTGCAACTTCTTCGTTTTCAAAAGATTCGTGTGCCATCACATGACACCAATGACAAGCACTATACCCTACACTAAGAAAGATGGGTTTGTTTTCATCTTTAGCTTTTTTTAGAGATTCATCATTCCAAGCATACCAGTCGACAGGGTTTTCTGCATGTTGAAGTAAATATGGACTGGTTTCATGAATAAGATGATTTTTTGCCATGATTAATCAAGTTTGTTTTGTTATTTGTATCTAATTGACTAGTAAAAGATGCCTTTGCCTTCTTCTAATTCATAAATTCTGGTATTGATTTTATTCAATAGTTTTTGTTTTGATTTTTGTGCTTTTTTATCATGACTGTAATCTTTTTTTTCAAGCAACTCTTGTAATCGTTTTAATTGATCTAGTGTTAGTTTTTTGAAGTCGTTTTTTGATCTTGAGACAATTTGGAGTAGAGTTACTCGTTCACGGTCCTCAGCAGAGATATCATCAGTCAATGATTATCAGATGATTAGGATCTTTATTTTTCTAATGAATGAGTCCCGCAAGGATTCACCTATATCATTTTGGGGTCAAAAATGGACGCATTAGGTATTACATTGGCAACCTTTTTTCTTCAAAATAATGATCTGCTGCTTTACTGAATCAACATAATCACTTTGCTTTGCATCACCTGTAGCTTTTCTCTTGTCTAGAAGGCTTTTGTGATTATAACCGCGTTTAGTCATTTCTAAAACCAATTCTTCATGTCTAAGATACATTGCTCTCAATTTCCCTTTCCATCGTATGGTTTCAGGATGTAAGGAATATCCTTTCTTGTTTTCAGTGATAACAACCCACATAGCATGAAGTTCCCTATGTTCACCCAGTAGATGATTACGACATAATTTTGATGGGGGGATATCCCAAATTCTCATTTTCTATCAGGAATAAAATTAGAAATGTTTGTTTTAATAATTTTGACAGATGGAAAAATTTCAAGTATATTGAGAGTCAACAATCCCATTGCAGTTTTAACACCAATAGTTTTCTCAGGATCAGTTTCTGGCAATAATCTAAGAGTTGTCTTGTTTTGTTTTGCATTTATTTCAATTAGAAAATGGTGATTTTTAGATTCAATGACTAGTGTTGGAAGTAACAATCTTTGTTCATTTTTATCGATAAAAATATTTTGAATTTTTATAGTAGGCTTTGCTTGTATAATTTTTTGAAAAGAATTATAGAATTTTTTTAAATCAATTTTTTTATCAAATACTACATGTGGCAAATTTTATCACACATATAGAAGATATTTCATCATATTTCAAGACAATAATAAATTACGACTAGTGCCAACTGGATTAATTATTTAATTTCAATAACATTTGAGCTAGATTTGCACCGATCTTTTTTACTTGTTGTTCTTGTTTTTGATCTTTCATAGTTTCATCCAAATTAAAGGCCTCATGAGCTTTAGATATTGCTACTTGAGTTGGAATTACAAGTACGCCCATATTTTCAAGAATTGCACGAACATGAACTAATCCTCGTAATCCTCCCAATCCACCAGATGATGCACTCATTATTCCTGCTACTTTATCTTTAAAACAAGACATTGGTAATTCGTCATCGCCTTGTCTTGATGTCCAATCAATAGTATTTTTGAGAACACCAGAAATTGAGCTGTTATACTCAGGAGACGATATTAGAAACCCATGATGAGATAACATCAATTCTTTGAGTTTACGTGTGTTAGATGATAATCCTTCTTTTTTTTCCAAATCTTCATCATAAAGTGGCATTTGAAAATCACGAAGATCAATTACTGTCACATCTGCGCCTGCTTCTTTTGCTCCAGCAGCTGCAACTTTGACTAGTTTTTTGTTAAATGATTCAGTTCTAGTGCTACCTGCAAATGCAAGTATTTTTGGAATCATAAATAAATCCAGTGATTGTTATTTAACAAGTTTTCTAGGACTTGCAATTATTAATTTCATTAAATTTTGCCCAAGTTTGAGCAAATGAATTCATTGCAATGTGAACAAATTGATCATACGATTTTACCATGGATAGTTTTGTATCCACGTATGACTGTCGATATTTTGAGCCTAAATCAATCCAATTCTGGTATGATTTACTTAATGACTCTAGATACTTGTCAAATTCCTTCAAAGTTTCTTGAGGAATGTTTAGTTTATCAAAGAATTCTTTTTGCGAAATATAACATGTACCAAACATGTCATCAAATGAATGAAGATATGCAGTGTACAAATCAGAGTATTGTTGCATAGTTAATGGTAGTTGATATTCCATTTTTTTAACTATTTCAGATGTCCTGTTTTTCATAATATCACAGATTGAAATTGGAGATTCATCAGGTTTGGTGTTTTTTGACAAGGTAATACTATACACTTGAAGAGATAAAAACATTTTCCAAATTTGAATTTGTATAATATCTAACTACGAGAGAAGTTAACAGTTATTTTTTTCTTCTTTATGCAACCTATTCATCAGAATTATTTCCAGATGTTAATCTTCTAAAACATGAATTAGATCTTTTAGTTTACGTCTTGATTTTGGGGATTTACGAACGTCGGGATAGCCAATACAAAGAATAGATGAAGGTCTCAAATCAGTTCCAAGAACTTGTTTTACTTTATCTTCATCAATCATTCCAATCCAGATAGAGCTTAATCCCAAAGCTGTGGCTACCAGTTGAGAGTAAGATGCAGCCAAAGTAGCATCTTGTAGAGAAAACTTTGCAAGCATTTCAGGGGCGAAATTCATCTTTACTCTACTAGGATTCATACAAAAAACCAAAACGAGTGGAGCATTAACAAACGGTTGACGATTTGCGGCCTCCACAAGTGCCTCTTTTGCTTTTTTACTTTTTACATAAAATACTTCTAATCCCTGAAAGTTTCCAGCAGATGGAGCAGTGTCAGCTGCTGCCAAAATCTTTTCAATCTTCCAGTCTTCGACCTTTGTTTTAGAAAATTTTCTTGTAGAACGTCTTGTAGAAATGATTCTAAATATATCAGATTCAGATATTTCAGTTCCTTTTGTTTTACCTGACAGTATTGCATTAAGAAGGGATGTTGGTTTTTGAGATTTTTTTTCAGATGGCTTTGCATCATCATCTTTTTGAATCCATACAGATGGATAGAATTCTTTTGGGAAGACTTGGACATATAATGGGTCATGTGGAATTTTTGCATATTCTAAAATTTTTTCCCTAAATTCTCTTGCATTTGCTTCAAGATGATCTCTGTCTTTTAGTCTAAACTGAACAACATCAGAATTTATTAAAATTTCACTAAAATTATCTTCCAGTTCTACTTTGCCCACATTATTGTTTTTTAGAATTTCAACTAACTGGTCTAACTCATCTTTGTTTAATACAACGGTATCAATATCATCTTCATCTATACCACTCCAAATAATTCTGCATCCATCCTTTGAAAAATAAGATGGTTCCACTTTAGAAAAAACCATTAATTTGGATATCAAAATCATACATAAAAAAGTAATCTGAAATTTCTTATTTCGATGACAAATAAAAAATAAATATTAAAATTTCACGCAAAAAACAGCTAAATATGAATAAAATGCGAGCCATGGTGTTGTCTAAATGCGCACCAATTGAGACAAATCCTTTGAAATTAACTGAAATTGACAGACATGAAATCAAAAGACCAGATGAGATTTTAATAAAAATCGAGGCCTGTGGAGTTTGCCATTCCCAATTACACGGAATCGAGGGAGATTGGAAAGATATCGGGATTCCACCCACTTTACCAACAGTACCAGGTCATGAATTGGTAGGAAAAATTATCGAGCTTGGAAGCAATGTGACCAAATTCAAAGTTGGAGACAGAGCTGGAATTACTCCATTACTTGAAGCTTGTAAAACATGTCAGTATTGTAAAGAAGGTAAGGAACAACTTTGTGAATCTTCAGAGATTACAGGGGAATCACTCAGAGGAGGGTATTCAGAATACATTACAGTTTCACAAGACTTTGCAACAAAGATTCCAGATAAAATGAAATCAGAATATGCAGCCCCATTGTTTTGCGCAGGAATCACAGCTTACAAAGCAGTAAAAGCTGCAGAACCGAAATCTCACAAAAAGATTGGAATTTTTGGAATTGGGGGTGTGGGCCACATGGCAGTACAGTTTGCCAAAGTTGAAGGATCTGAAGTTATTGCGTTTTCACGTAGTAAAAATCATCTAGATGTTGCAAAGAAACTAGGAGCAATTGACGCCATGGTATTTTCAGATAAACAGGAATTTCTTGATGAGTTAAAAAATAAACATGGAATGTTAGATGCTGCAATTGTCTTTGCACCAGCAGATGTAGTAACTAATGTTGCAATAAAATCAGTAAAGAAGGGAGGGTTAATTGTAATTGCAACCGTTGGAAAGAACCCAACATTTTTTGCATTTGAAGAAAAGACAATTCGCGGAACTGTGATTGGTTCAACTAAAGATATGGAACAAGTAATCAAAATATGCGATGAAAATAATCTGACAGTAGTCACAGAAATCTATCCTCTTGAAAAAGCAAATGAAGTTCTCAAGAAACTAAAGGATTCTCAGATTCAAGCAAGAGCAGTATTGATACCCTAGTCTACAAATAGGCTCAAAACTACCTATATAGATCATTGATACACTATAGGATTACAAGAAAACATTGTGATTTTGTTATACTTTCGCATAGCAACTAACAATCATGACAAAAACACCAAAACTTCAACTCGAAGTAGATGATTTTATCGAAGGAGAGTTAGATTACGACGATGATGGAATCTATTACGGGGAATAATATTCCATAAAATTTATTCTAAAAAAATTAAAAACTTGAATTATTAAAAAATAAGATGGATTTTTGGACAAAATCAACATTAAAGTACTGTTAGATACAAGAATAGTCATGGCAAATTACACAGCACAAGTAAATACAATTCACAAAAAATTTACTGCTGCATTAAAAAAGGCAAAAACAAGACAGGCAATCAATAAAGCATACAGTGCCCACAGAAAAGATCATGAGAGATTGCTCAAAAGTCATCTTGCTGAAGAAATGAGACAGATTAAAAAAGCAAAAGCAAAACTCGATTAATCAAAAATATTTTTTATTTTTTAATAAACAAAATTTTCACAAAGTTACAAGATTTAGTTTAAAACTATAAAACAAGAATTATGTGATTCGCTCTATTGCAACAAACCCTTCATCTAAAGTTGGAATATCAAATGAATTGATTTGTTCTAAAATTACCTCTTTCGGTATAGATTTTCCACTCTTTTTTTCTCTGTTTTTTAATCTCTCAAATATCACATTTTTTGGTAATTCAAAACTAACTGCACTTAATTCCAAGTTTTTTCCGTGTTCTAATGCAAATGACTTTAATTCATTAATCAGTGAGATTCGAATGTGACGTTTTAGATGAGTCCTATCAATTACAAAGTCTTTATCATTTAAAATGCAATCATGTATCTTTTCAAAAAATTTTGAGGTAATGTAATCAAATTTTTTTTTATTTTGTATATATTCAAATGCTTGAGTATATGAAATCCCCATGATATCAGCTAATTCTTCAATAACAAAATCAGTAGAGCAAGCGACGTATTCCTTATGGGAATTGACCCAGGTGGTTTTACCGGAGCCAGATACGCCAATCATAAATATTCCCTTCATGGAGATAGATGGATTTTGACAATTATTTGGGTATAACCAAACATGCCAAAAGAGGCAAAAATAGAGCAAAATTTAGGCATATTTTGATTCAAAGTGGTTTACAATAGTTTAATTACGACTCGATTTCAAGGAGCTTCAGAAAGATATGCCCTTCGATAGAGATGGCCCAAGAGAAATGTTTACTGCAACCTGTGGTGACTGTGGCAATGAATGTCAAATACCATTCAAACCAAAAGACGACAGACCTGTATATTGCAGAGAATGTTTCCAAAAGCATAAACCTCAAGAACGCTCCGGCGGTTCTAGATTTGGCGGTAGATCAAGTTATGGCGGTAGATCAAGTTATGGCAGAGGATCAAGTGATAGAGGCTCCAGATTCAGTAGAGATGATAGACCAAGAGAAATGTTTACTGCAACCTGTGGTGACTGTGGCAATGAATGTCAAATACCATTCAAACCAAAAGACGACAGACCTGTATATTGCAGAGAATGTTTCCAAAA
>JAGXTE010000039.1 GCA_018334095.1 Nitrosarchaeum sp. | reverse complement strand
GTATCACATTACATACAGCGGGGTAAAAAAAACGAAAAATCACCCAGCCTACCAATATTTTCGAAAAAGTCATCCCCCCTCCACTTCCGCGAAATTTCTGGCCATATTCGCTCTCCCAGGCTGTTTATCGATAGAAAATATATTTTTTCTATCATATTTGCTCTCCTGGGTGATTTCCCAATACAAAACGTTCTGCCGTCGAATTTTATTACATGATTTGAATGGCATTTTTATCATAACTTGAACACAATTATTGATTCGATTTTTTTTTCGTTTTGAAAACTTATTTAAACGCACTTATTAGTCATGCTTTATTACTTTTTGTTTTTTCATTTTCTGTTTTATTATTTTTTAAACGCACCTTAAAAATATATTTTGTATAGTTATAATATAAATGGTGCTAGCAAAAACCGGATTTAGAGGAAAAAATTATATCACATCTAAGTTAACTGAACAGAAACTTAGAATTACCAAACAACAATTAAATACTATAAAACAAAGTAAAGAAATAAATAGATATTTTTACAATAAGAAAACTGGAGAAGTTCTAAAGTTTGATTTAAAATCAGTTGCAAAAAATGATGAATATACATATAATCCGGCTATTGCAAGAAAATTTGGTACTAAAAAACGAATTGGTAACAAGGCATTTCTAGATCCAAAACTTTACAATAAAAATAAGAAGTTAAAAGTAATTTTAACAGATGATGGTATTTCATGGGGAACTCCAGTTAAGTTATTATACCAAGTAGATTATTATATTTTATTTGATTCTAGTGGTACCAGATACCCAAGTAATAAAAATGAATTTTTAACATTTATTACTGAAACTGCAGAAAAGAAAACTTTTGATAATGAAGATGAATTACAACAGTATCTTGAAGAACAATTAAGAGATAGTGATGCAATTCAAAATTTACATAAAAGAGCAGTAGATTTTTCAGTTGTTATAGAAAGAATTTTAGCTATTACAGAAAATTACACAATAATGCAACCTACAAAAATAGGACTTCGAGAAGAAAAACCTTTAAAAATAAATTTATTTAACTCTGAAATAAAAATTAAAGATAATGGGATGAATAATTGTGTAAAAAATTTATTGTATCAATACTATTACAAAGATGGTAAAGGAATTAGTAAACAGACTATTGATAATTTAGGTGATGGTGAAGTAGTAACAGTAAAAGAAATAACTGACTTTTGTAAAAATTATGATATTAAAACAATTGCATATGATATTAATAAAAATGTTATTTCAAGATATGTTCCATCAAAACGAAGCAAAGCATATAAATCACTTATTTATATTGCATACAATAATCATATTTATCCAATTCATAATTCATATCTTACGCGATTTAATTTACCAAAATATGAACAAAATAGATATATTTCTTTCTTAGAAATAGAAGATGAACTTATTGAAATATTAGAGAAAGGAAGTTTACCAGATAATATTTCTATTATTGACAGAAGTTATGATCATGATAAAGAGATTGCAAAATTAGGTATTTCCTCGTTCGTATTTAATAATATATTGTATCATTCAAATGAAGATTATTCCAAAATTAATAATATTGCAAAATCTTTTGGTATCACAGATAAAATTGATCCAAAAGTTAATTTAAGTAATATTGGAGATTATATTGAAAAGTTATATATTAAGAAATGTATAAAATCATTTTTTCCATATTCAATTAATTTTAATGGAGGATTTAACTATGTAAATGATAAATATGAAGAAATGATGGATAAATATTATTTTACAACTATAGATAATAATAAACATTATTCAAATGCACTTTATAAACTGCCATTTTTAGTTAAAACTGATATTAGATTAAATAATCATAAATTTATCAAAGATATTCCATTGGATAAAATTGAAATTAAGGATGAATTCATATATGTTGCTAATCCTAAAGTATCTACAATTTTGATGCCATCATGTGATTACTATATTGGTTATCAATTAAAATATTGTGCTGAACAGGGAATTGAATTTACATTATTAGAAGAATTAGAGTCAGAACAGTTACCTAATTATTTTGTTCAAATGATAGATGATTTACTAAAAAAAGTTGATAGTGATACTTTTAAAAAAATTATGAACAGACATATTGGAAGAATGGAAGGAGGATTTGGAGAAAAATCTTATAAAAAATTTTCTAAGATAGCAAATGATGACGAATTAAAAGTTAGTCAAGGATATGTATATAAACTAAGCAAAAAATTTAATTTAGTTTATGAATGTAAGAAAACCTTCTATGATATTTATAATAAACGACCTATTAGACAACAAATATTATTTGAGGCCAGAAAAATAGTTTATGAAAAAATGCAAGAATTAGAATTAGACAATAATAAAATAATGGAAATAAGAACAGATGCTATCACTTTTGCTAGTAAAACAAAAATTAAAGTTGAAGTTAGCGATAAATTTGGAGAATGGAAAGAAGAAAATAAAGAAAAACAATCTCATAATCCAAAAGATGTATATAATAGTTTAGTAACGTTTGAAAATGAATCTCTTAATGAAAATAATATAATTTGGATAGACTATGCAGGAAGTGGAAAGACTCATTATATCATCAATACTCTTATTCCAAAATTAGATAAACAAAATTCTGCAAAAGCAGTATTTCAGAGTGATAAAGGTAATTATATAGTCTTAACTCCATCTCATAGCGCATGTAAAGATTATAGAAAAAATAAGATAAATTGTTCAGTTATTCAGAAATATACTTATAGTTATAATAATCTCCCAGAAGAAGATTTTATAGTTGTAGATGAAATAGGTATGGTTGATAGACAAGGATTAGATTTACTAATTAAGGCTACACTTGTTGGAAAGACAGTATTTGCTTTCGGAGATTTTAAACAGTTACCTCCAGTTTCAGTTGGAAAACCACTTAATAAAGAAATATTTTTAGATTTATTATATAGTGAACAAACTTCACTAGGAACAAATTATAGAAATGATTTCACAAAGAAATATTATAATTCATTAATCAACAACACAGATAATAAATTTCTTTCTGAAGAAGTTAAAAAGTTTAGTTCAAAATCATGGAAAGATGCAGATTCTATTATTTGCTATAAAAATGAATCTAGACAAAAATATAATAAACTGATGCTAGAACATCTGGCATTAGAAAAATTTGATATTGGTTCTAAAATAGTATGCAAAACTAATGATTTAGCGGAATATGAAATTTACAATAACTTTTATTATACTATTACTGATAAAGATTCAGAGTTTATCGAAATTTATGATGGAATGGATTATTATAATATTGAACCAAAAGACTTATCTCATTTCGATTCTGGATATGCAAGAACAATTCACAATATTCAAGGAGAATCTGTAGAATCATTCTATTTCGCTCCAGAAGATTATAAACACTTGGATGGAACTATGACATATACTATCATTTCTAGACTTAAAACAAAATAAACGCACTATAAAAATAAATTATGTATAGATATTATATAGTGTACAATGACAAATACTAAAATTTACTTTACTGAAGAAGATAAGAAAGATGGTTTATATAGAGTAATATATGAATATAAAAAACGCAATAAAGATATAATCAACAAAAAAGCAAATGAAAAAGTAAAATGTAAATTATGCAATTGTGAAGTTTCACGTTCAGTAATAGCAAGACATGAAAAGAGTAAGAAACATTTAAAAAATATAAATTAACTGTAATGACATATAGACAAAAACAATTTTTAAGATTGCTAAGATGGATTATACAAAATCACGGATATTTAAACACAGCCATGAGAATAGTTAGATTTATTATTTAATTTTTTCTATATATAGATTATATGGAAAACTTCAAAAAAATTTTTACTTGTAAAGAGTGTGATAGAGATTTTACAGTAATGCAATATAAAACATATGAAGAACTAAAAAAAAATAAAATGTGTCATGAATGCAAAATGAAATTATTATCTATTGTAGAAGTAAAAAAAGAATATAAAATAATAAAATATTCGTATTGTTGCAATACTAGAAGAGAATTTCATGAGAGACATATTCGTCAGGATTGTCAAGATTGCAATAGACAGCGTCACTATAAAAAATATTTAATAGAAGGTCTAAGATTGCCATGCATGAATCATATAATAACTGATCCATTTGACAAAGATAGTTTAAATCCACCAGTATGTGATCATAAATGCATAATATCTGAATTAACTGCAAAAAATGAACTTAATAGTATTTTAAAATCTGCAACATGTACGGAATGTAACACAGTATTAATAGATGGTTTAAATGGAATATTTCGACCTATTAGTTGTATTAATAACTGTGGCAGATATTTCTGTGACGTGTGTGTGATACAAAATATGTTAATGGCGAATAATACAATTCCTGAAACATATATGTGTTTTAATTGTGGACCGAAAGAAAAAGAAGAAGCAATTAGATTAGGTCAACTTAAGTTATCATAGTCTGATTCGAAAAAATAATAAATATTTTTTCTATATATAGTTTATAATGAATAAGGAAGAGATAAATGTTTTAAATCAGATATATGGACGATTGGCAACACGTTTAGGTGGAGTAGATACATTGAATATAAAGATAAAAAGAAATAAAGATGGCGAAATAACAGTCAATTATAATGCATCTGGAACTGGTAAAACACCAACAAATAAAACAGTAAAAATTTCTAAATCTTCTGATAAAAAAAATAAATCTAAGAAGTCAAATCCAGTTCATAAAAAGGGAATATTAAAAAAAGAAAAGAAAAATACAAAATGGGAAGATGAAGGAACTGATAGCGAGTCTGAAGGAGAATCTATAGAACATGAAAGTGATTATAATAGTGAACATTCTATAGATTCTGATTTTTCTTATTAATTAAAATTATATATTATTATTATATATAATGGCGTTTTACGAAGAACAATACTATCCTATTCATAGAGGTGGATATGAATCTGATGAATCAGGTGGTTATAAACTTGGAGGATTCGAAAAAGGATATAAATTAACACAAGAAGATAAAGATAGATTGGCACGAGGAAAAGAAATGAAAGCAGAATTTTCTGAAAATGTTAAAATACCAGATGAGTTATTAAATAAAAAAATTTTATTTTATAAAAATAAGTATATTAAGATACACGACGAAAAACCAAAACAAAAAGAACTAGTAAAAATATATAACAAGGCTAGAAAAATGGCAATTAATGATATGTATGCAGAATATAAAGAGAAATTGAAAATGAATTACGATAAGGAATTTGGAACATCTGGGAGAAAAGAAAGAACGCGACCACTTGCTGATTTATACAATATACAGAAAAAAAGAGAGAAAGAAGAATATCCAGATGACGAGTATATAGAATCATATATTAAAGAAGAATATCCAGATGAAGACTATGTATATAAACCTAAAAAACCTAGCAAAAAAAAGAATGAAATTATATACATAGATACAAAACATGCGCGTGGTGAATATATGACAGAAGATGAATTAGTACATCTTAAAGAGACTATATTTAACATACTAGGAGACAGAGCGATTAATATAATAAAAAATATTGATAATATTGTTGATAATACTTCTGCAGATAAAATGAAAGATACTATACATAAATATATTAAAAAAATGTTAAAAGATGATTATGAAACAAATTACAGCATTTTCAGTCATATTTTATCAAAATCTAATGTAGAACAAGGAAAAAAATTAGTAAATAATATAGAGTATACATATAGTAAATTACCTAAATTTTATGGACCTAAAAAAATAAATATATAAATTTATTTTCTCCATATAATTTATATGGAAAGTGAAAAGTTTATTTTTTTCAACGATCTAGAGGAAGATTTGGATGAAACATCATCTCGATGCTTAATTTACTGCATATTAGATGAATTTTTGAGATTAAAAACTGCTCAAATACCAACTGATTTAAGAGAAGATATAAATAAAATTTTACCTATAGATTGGAGAGAGAGATATGACAGAATAAAATAAAATAATTTTCTATATTTTATTTATATATAAATGACGAAAAAAAATATAACTTCTAATATGACTGAGTACAAGAAAGATTATCGCCTAAGAAATCCAGAAAAATTTACAACACCTGTTAAATGTGATGTATGTTCAGGAAAATATCAATTGTGTTCTAAAAATCAACATCAGAAAACAGAATTACATAAAACAGGAAAGAAATTAGAAAATATGAAAATGGAATTAGATGATTCATTAGAAGAAATAAAACAATTAAAAGATGATTTATCGGAACTAAAAGATAAATACAAAAAATTAAAATCTAAATCAGCATAATGTATTTGTCAGATAATACAAATTCTGGTCTTCCTCTATTTACTACTACATATTTACTTTTTAAATTTATTAATTGGTTTTGAGTTTTCTTATCCAATTTAAGGTATTTTTCCATAATCAAATTATATGTTGTTTTTGGTGCTCGATATGGTAGCATTACAACTTGTGTTGCTTCCTTCAGAAATAATTTTGTTTTATTATAATCACATGGATCATGATTAACATAAAGATTAAAAATATGATTTGCACGACCATTTCTTATTACTTCATTACATAATCTATTTATTTCAATATTTAACTTCTTATTTTGAAAATCTTCAATATCATCAAACACAGTCATAACTGGAGTACTTTTACTAGATATTTCAGAAAGAGTCATTGGATTAATAATCATATCATCATCTATTCTAATTCGTTGAACTGATTTAATATCATCTATATTTTTATCTTTTGTTTTACTTGAGAATAATAATATTTTTGCTTTTGGATATTTTTTTAGAAAATGTTTTATATATGATCTTATAAATAATGTTTTTCCAACTCCACTAGGTCCCGATATATATATATTGTTTGCTTCTTCATTTTTATAATCTTTAATCAATGGAAAAAAATAATCCTCTGGTTGATTTAATCTTATTCTTTCTAATAATTTTGCACCTTCTGGCAAATCATCTCTATCAACATAGTATATTAATTCATCAATTCCATTTTCATTTGATGTGGCTATTGGAATTCCATTGCTGGTTTTTTCTAAAGAAAGTGACATATTATATAAAATACCACTATATAATATTTTTAGAATAAAATTTTTTTTTACCCAATTTTAAAAATTTTTACAGTAGTTTAATATGCATATTGTCCACGTGTCATAGTTTTTCGTCTATGATGAACTGGACGACGTCTATGATGCATTCTACCACCTTCCATATCTTCATCACCTAATCCAAGTAATGGTAGAACTTTAGATGCAACTCCCAAAGTTCCTTCAAAACCCTTTTTAAATCCATGTGCAAAATCAGACCAGAATGAACCACCAGTTAAATGTTTCTTTGCTAAGCGTTGACGAGCCTCCAGCGACTTTTCAGGATGTTTTCGTCTTAGTTCAGCCATTAGTGAACGCCATGCAGGCAAACTTTTATAATTAACCATATCTTTAGGCATTCTACTCATTGTTTTATGTTTAGTTGCTCGACGTTTTGCTGCTTTTCGCTTACCTTCTTGTAATTGAGCAACAACTTTACGTTTTAATGCACCTTTTAAATGTGTACCTTTTTTAAATCTTTCGCCACCCATCATATAGCCAGCACCGAGCGGATAACCACCTTCTAGAAACGACATTATAATATAGTTATATAATATAATTTTTTTATTAGATTAGATAATATAATTTTTTCCAAAATCTCTAAAACTATAAATCCCTATACTATTTAGAAATTCTATAACTTCTCTATTTGTAATATCTTCTAAATATTCTGTAATTTTTTCTAGTAATGTTATTGCTAATTTATTATTATTATTTTTAATACAATAATTTATATCATTTAAAACTTTAATAACACTATCATTATTAAATTTAACATCTAGAATATTAGGTATTTTATCTTTAATCATGTTTAGTTCAATATTGACTAAATTTTTATCTACATTTTTATTCAAAGTTAATAATAATAATAATGTTTTTAGGTCACTTTTAATTGAAGATAATTTTGATACATTTGATACCAGGAGAGGTCCTATTTTTTTAGCGAGCGGTATATCATTATAATATCGCGATAGTGCGAATATTCTTTTTATTGTCTTAAATAAATGTTTGTTTTCTAGCTGTTTTTTTGTATCTACTTGAAGAGTTTCTATAATACTCTCTCTTCCAGACACAACACCGTTTAAGGATATAATATTTCTAGTACTTTGATCAACATAATATACTTCATAAACATTTGTACATTCTATATATTTACAATAGAATGGCAAAACAACATCTATTTTTAATAGAACATTTATATTTTTTATATTTGGTTTATCATGTATTGCATCATATAATAGTTTATTACCAGTATGACCATTAAAATCAGGTACATCTCCGTTTCTATAACCATTTAAAATTTCATCTGCTGTCCAATGTATTGCTTCTCCATCATCGTACAAACCTGCTTTGGCATCAGTAAAAAATATACCTGGAATATTTTCTATTCTTTCTACTATTTTTTTAAAATTATATTCTATAAATTTTATGGCTTGTTCATATGGTAAATTTACTACTATTTTAGTTCGCATATCTATATCTGAATAATAAGGTTGTATTCGTAAATTATATGATCCGAAAATAATCAGTTTATTTTCTAGTAAATATTTACTATCTGGAAATGCTAATAATTTTTTTATTTTATCAACTGCATCAGGAAATTCAATACTATTTTTAACAGACATAATTTTATTGTCTGGAATGTGATATATTAATCCACCGCATTTTAAAAGTTTTTCTTCCAAAGTCATATAATATAATATTATATAAAATATTGTTATATTTTATATGTCGACAGAAAGAGTGTATGATATTACTAAAATTCCATTAAATGGTGAACAAATGCAGGCTTTAAATCCAGACGCAAAAATATTTTCATATACAGATTTACAAAAATATGAAACAATCGATGATTTATTTCATGATACAGATAAGATTATTATCCTGTATCTAATAAAATCTAAATATTACGGTCATTGGTGCTGTCTATTTAAGCACACTAGAAATGGAAAAATGGTTTATAATTTTTTTGATCCTTATGGAATAATAGTTGACGGAGAACTTGATTTTATACCTAAAGAAAAAAGAAATGAATTAAATGAGCAACATAAATATTTATCATGGCTTCTCAGAGATTCACCATGTTATTATAATTATATATGCTTTCAAGGTAAAAATAGTCAAACCTGCGGAGATCATGTAACATATAGATTACATCATTGCGATACAACGATAGAAGAATATGCATATGCTTTTTTTATAAGTAAAGGTATAAATAATCCAGATATTCTCGTTGCTAAATATTGCTTCAACAAACTTGCAAAATTAAATTTAATATAATTTTTATATTTGTATATATTATAATGTTTAAACCAAATAACGAAAAGAAAGAAAAGGGACCCGAATCACTTTATTACAGTCTAGAAATATTGAATCCAAATTCTCAAAATAATGATATTCATTCACCGGCAACAACAAGTACTACTCCTGCAGAGATAACTGCCAACAATAACATACCAGTATTAGATAATCCAAATGATTATTATATGACTGTTTTAACTGCAAGTATTCCCCTAAGAAATGTTCCTTTATTTCAAATTTTAATACAAACACCAATACCAACTGTAAATGATATTAACACTACTATTTATTCTATAACATTACAATATCAAAATCCAAGTGGAGCAGTTATAGCAACAAGTGCACAAACATACTTAATATATGAACCTAGAAATTATTACGATGTGCCAAACTATAGTTATCCAGCACCTGTCCAGATATATTCTCCATATTACTACTGTTATCAAGTACAGCAAATTACAGATATGATGAATGTTGCATTTGCATCAGCACTAACATCTCTAAAAGCACAAGGAGGTACAGGAGCAATAGCAGCAGCAGTTGCACCATTTATTAATTATGATGCAGTTACTCAATTATTAACAATAACATCAGAAGAAGCATTTTATGATATAGAAAGTCCATTTGCATATATTGCTGTGTATTGTAATGCGTTAGCAGAACCATTTTTCTCTGGATTTCCAAAAATAACGAATCCGATTAGTCCAAGTACTCCAGATGGTGTTGATAGACAATTAATTATAAAATCATATAATGGAATTAATGTTTCTGGTGGAATAATATCAACAATTCAAAATTATACAAATTATGGCTATTGGTCATTTGTAAAAAGAATTACTGTAGTAACAAATATGAATATAAATTCGGAAATTTTTTATCTTAATCAAACAAATCAACAACAGGAAAATGCTATTACATATGGAAATAAATTAATTCAAAATCAGCAATATGTTAACGTGTTATTCTCATTTCTACCAGATTTATCTCAATTAGAACAAGAATTAGCGGCAGCAACAAAAATACAAATATATAATGCACCAACTAATCTATATAATCCAATTACATTCAATCAGTGTACTCCTCTATATAATTTTAATATCGGTATATATGTTATAGATAAATTCGGAAATTCATTTTTACTTCCTATAAGTCCGAACGATAGCTGTCATTTTAAATTTCAATTTATACGAAAAGACCTAGTTAAATTTTAATATAATATAATAAAATTTTATATTATTATATTATATAATGTCGTTTCTAAGAGTAGCCGATACACGTTTAATGCAATTAGATCCATCTAGTGCAAATGTAGCAGTTAAAGAAGGTGCACAAAATGTAGCATATATTCCTCTTGTAAGTGCATCACTTTCAACATCGAATTGTACATTCAATTTAAATAATATTGCAACTGAAGTTTGCAGAAATCGAAAAGAATTAATGAGATTGACTGGAGTTGTTTTTACTCTAAATGTATCCCAAACTGCAACACAAGCCATATTTTCATATTTGGGATTTAAACCATGGCCTCTTAATAGTTGTATTGCTAATATTCAACATCAAATTGGACAGGCATCATATTCACTAAATTTAAGTCAAATTATGGATGCAATTACTAAATTTAATCTAGAATCCGAAAATGCTAATTTCTATGATAATACATCTTATGACGCTGTTAGTTCATATATTGGTGCTGCAGGTACAGCATTAAATCCAATTCAACCTTTTACTTCTACTCCTTTAGGATGGGGTGTATTTAAGCCTAGATCAGCAAATATAACACTTTCTACAAACGTTAGTACTGGCTCGAATCAAACAATAACAATTACATGTAACTTATATGAACCTTTATGCAGTCCATTCAATAATGTTGGTAAAGACGACGATCATTCTTTATATGGTATTAACGGTGAAATTCTACAACTTCAATTCGTGAGTGATATATTTAGCAATATGATTGCAGCAGTTTTGAATACGGGTACTACAATTAATTCGGTATCAGTTGCATTTCCATCAACGGCAACGTTAGAGTGTATATATCTCACTCCAAATCAAGAAATAGCTAGAAATCTGCCTAAACATTCTATATCACATTATAATCAATATAGCGTTTTCTCTCTAGATACTGGTGCAGTAACTGCTGGTTCTACTTTAAGTGTAACAAGTCCTGTCTGTCAAATAACCAATCTTCCATTTAAAATTCTAGTATACTGTCGTCAATCAGATGCAACTAAAACAGCATTAATTCCAAGTAGATATTTACAAATTCAAAATGTACAAAATTGTCAATTAGATAATGGATCGAATCAGTTGTCAAGTGCATCAATTGATCAACTATATGAAATTTCAGTTCGCAATGGATGCGTGTTAGATAGATTAGTATGGAAACAACAACTATTATCAGGATTAGATGCAGTTGCTGCAAGTGGTGTTGGTAGTATTCTAGCATTAGATCCTAAGATTGATCTAGGTTGCCGTCAAGATATTTCTGATGGTTCTCCAGGAAGATATATTTTCCAAATTACATTGAGTCTTAAAAATAATACTGCTGATAATTTTGCTGGTACAACTTTATATATTGTCGCTATAAATAATGCAATTCTTGAAAGAAATGGAAGTGAATATAGAAACTATTTGTACAGTCTACCTGATAATGCTATTAATACTTCACGTAATATGAACGCAATTGAACATCATGAATTTTCTCGTGCTCAGAATGCAAATATGTTTATGAGTGGTGGTGATTTTAAGAGTTTATTTAATAAAGTTTGGAAAGGTGCTAAAGATGCTGGTAAATGGGCATGGCAAAATAGGGATCAAATAAAAGATACCGCAACAAAGGCATATGATATTGGTAAGAAAACATATGATATTGGAAAGAAATTTGGCTTAGGTAATGAAGATTTGGGAAGCAATATAGGTGAGAGTTTTACACTTGGTAGACATCCACGAAGACAAATGGATCTGTTTTATCAGTAAATATTAATTTTTTTATTATATAATATTTTCTTCAATTATATTATATAATGAGTTGGTCTGAAATATTTGCCGCAACAAATGGTTTTAAAAAAATGTCTTTAACTGCATGGAATAATACAATTTCAAATAATGGCGGTGGTTCTGCTGGTGGTGTTAATGATGTAGCAACTAATACTCCTACATATTTAGATATAACTGTAGCAAGTGGAACTGCCACTATAGATTTTATAGGTGATCGAACTATAAATGGAACTTCTAATCAGATTGATGTTGATAATTCAGTAGCATTAACGAGCACTATAAGTTTAACAAATCCTGTTACTTTAGGAAGTGGAACACAAACAAATCAAATTTCGGATACTGCAATTATTTTACTAGATTCAACAACAGATAACTTAGGAACTGCTATTACTACTACTACAATTTCATTATCAAATTCAACAGCAAGTACTGGTATAAATTTAACTAATGATGGACAAGTACAAATAAATGTCGGCCCTTCGCAATCATATACACTTCCAGTAGTATTACCGACAACTACAGGCGATGTTTTAAGTTGTACAACTGGTGGTGTAACATCGTGGATAACACCAATCGCCGATACTACAACAGTTACAAATACGGATGGGAATCTAGATATTACAAATCCCACACCAGATACAGCACAAGTAAATTTTTCAAGTAATATTTCAATAAGCAATTTAACTTTACCATCATTATCTTTTCCATCAGTATCAAATTTAGTACTAGGATTAGATACTAGTAATAATAAAGTAAGTAAAATAGTATTCGACACTGATCCTACTGGCGATACAATAGTTGCTAGAGGAGAATCTGGCGCTATAACAGCTGCTAATATTTTTATGAATCTTTCGACAGTTGTTAGCGCTGCTGGTAACACAGTATTGGGTGCTGGAAGTAATGCATTTCAAGTTTTAACTGGTTCTCTTAGTCAAGTATTTACTTTGCCTAATGCAACAACTTGCCAAGAAGGATGGTCTATAACTATATTAAATTATTCAACTGGTAATTTACAAGTTAATTTTTATGACGATACAACAAGTAAAATAATATCCTCTGGAGGAGTAGTCAGATATGTTCTATTAAATAGTTCAACATCAGTAGGAGTATGGTCGTCTAATAGTTATGGACCAGATAATGTGGTATGGGGATTTAATGGTATAGTATTAACTGGGTCGTCATCAACAACAGGACTAACAATTGATGAAGTTCAAGCACCATCATTAAAAATTGGAGATTCAACAAGTGCATACGAATATATATTACCAACTACTATAACAAGTACTACAGGACAAGCAATAGGCTATAATGGTTCATCACAACTTACGTGGATAGATGCTGGATTAGTTGATACAATAACATCTACAAACGGTTCTTTAACTGTAACTGGTACAGATACAGTTAATATTCAACTAACGGATCCACTATTAGGAACTGGAAACTATACAACAAGTTTAAATGGTAATAGATTACAATGCTTTAATACGGTATCTGCTAATACTGCAATTGTAGATTCAGATGCTATAATAATGTCTCTTTCAGATACTAATATAACTACTGTAGAAAAAGATGCTATATCAGTATACAGTAGTACTGCTGGTGTATCTACAATTACTCCAACACAAGTAAGTACTCAAAATTTGACAGCTATAAATTCTTCGCAAGCAGAATTATATACTCTTCCTACTACAGCGCCATCATCTGGAGATACAATAGAATTTAATGGTACAGCGTGTGTTTGGGCAAGTGGAGCTGGTACAACGCATGTAAATGCAGGAACAAATATTAGTGTTGATAATACAGATCCATTAGAACCGGTAGTATCTTTAGCATCTACATTCTATGATACTGCAACTGATACATCGACGTTATCGTTTACTGGCGGAACTAACACATTTAATGTTACGTATTCTGCACAAAGGGTTGGTGGTTTTGTAACGCTAGCAATTGACTTGACCTATTTACAAAATATCCTCTGTGATAGTACAACATATACATTAACAGGAACATTTGATTTTGGAGATTCGAAATATCAACCGAGTAGTGTTAGCACTGATAGTGCTCCATTTCCATGTTCTGCATACATAGGAGTAGGTACTCCAGTATATAGTACATCGTTCTTCTGTATAGCTAATGTTAGAATGGGTACAGGAACTGCAATGATAATAACAATAGTTATTATGTGTGCGCCGTTTGCACTTGCCGCTGAAAGATATGTTCAGTTTGGTGATACTAATCACTATAATCTAGGAAATTGGCCTTACGAAGACGGAGTGGAACTTGGAAATCTTCAAATATCTATGAATTACAAAGGTGTCTAGTTATGTAATATTGTTATAGATTCGAATAAAAAAGGATTAACATTTTTAGTTTTTATTTTCCATTCATCAACTGTATCATACTTTCGTAAATTATATTCCCAATATAACTGATTTGTTGGTTTCAAATTATGATCGTCCATAAATAGAGAACTTGGTAATATCTTATAGTAAACCTTAAAATCTTTCAGTAATATAATATCATTTTTACTTATATCATATACATATAATCTTACTGTATAGTTGAATCTTAAATTTTTTTCTACTTTTATTTGAACATGCATTTTATAAAATTATAATATAAAAATATATTATATATGGTATTCATCGAAACCGCTGTCGGACTGAGTGTTTTATATTATACGTTGATGGGAGGTGCTGTTATAATATCCGCTTGTGTAATTTATATTTCATCTATTATGAGAAAAATAAAAAAACTAATAAAAGATGATGAGATTAAAATTTTAGAAGAGAACTCAAAAAATAAGGATGTGAAAAAATTCAAAAAATCATATTCCGATTCTAGTGTTAAACTTTATAACAGATACTACTAATATTTCTATATTTATTTATCAAAGATTTGCGATACTCACCTAATAATTCTAGAACTGTCACTTCATTATATAGATTTATTGCGTCACAATCAACTTCATACAAATATTTACTTAATGTTAATATTTGTATTAATTTTTTCTTTTCTTCATATGTCGCATACTCTTTAATAGATCTAAAATTTTTAAAATACTCATTAATTCTGTAATTAATATATATCTTATTATTTCTCAAATCGAATATACCAAATGGTAATTTATGAGACATTAATATAGATGTATAAAAATAATCTTCAATTTAATTCATCCGACTTAAAAAACAGTAAAATTTTTATTAATTATAGAATTAGAGAGTATCTAAGAGAGTTTATAGTTATTCAAATATTTGCTACAGATATTGAAAAGAGAAAGTTAGTAGAACTAATTTTACTTAAAAATTATTTATCAAACGATACAAATGAAGTATATCACATCAATTGTGTTAATGAAATGCTAAGAATATATCAAACATATTTACTTACTAAATATAAAGACTTTGATAAAAGTGCGTTTAAAAAATAATAAAACAGAAAATGAAAAAACAAAAAGTAATAAAGCATGACTAATAAGTGCGTTTAAATAAGTTTTCAAAACGAAAAAAAAATCGAATCAATAATTGTGTTCAAGTTATGATAAAAATGCCATTCAAATCATGTAATAAAATTCGACGGCAGAACGTTTTGTATTGGGAAATCACCCAGGAGAGCAAATATGATAGAAAAAATATATTTTCTATCGATAAACAGCCTGGGAGAGCGAATATGGCCAGAAATTTCGCGGAAGTGGAGGGGGGATGACTTTTTCGAAAATATTGGTAGGCTGGGTGATTTTTCGTTTTTTTTACCCCGCTGTATGTAATGTGATAC
>JAGXTE010000038.1 GCA_018334095.1 Nitrosarchaeum sp. | reverse complement strand
CTCTTTGTATTAGCTACTGCTAGTGGTGGTATTGCACTTGGAGTAGGTTTTGCATTAAAAGAAACTTTTGAAAATTACTTTGCATATATGATGATAAGAAAAGATAAGATCTTTGTTGAAGGAGAAAGAATTGCATTAGCAAGTGGCTACAAAGGTATAGTCTATAAAATTACTTCACGTGTAACCTATATTCGACATCCTCTGAATGAATCAATTGCAATTGTACCTACTAGACAACTTGTTACAAGTGAGATAATAAATTATACAAAAGAATTTGCAATTGTTCCTGCAATTGTTGAAGTTGGAGTTTCTTATCTTAATGATCCAAAACATGTGGCAGCTATATTGATGAAAGTTGGTACTCGTGCATTACAAGAAGTCAAAGATAAAAAAGAAAAACATCTTGCAATTCAATCAAAATGCCCAAATCTTGATGAAAATCAACCAAGCTGTGGTTGCGATAAATCATTTATTTTAGATATTGAACAACCTACTGTACGATTCAATAAATTCAACGACTCTTCGCTTGATTTTGCTTTATGGGTATATGTTAGAGATTATGGTTCTAAATTTAAAATGCAAACTGATATGAGAATGATGATTTATGAAGAATTCAAAAAATATGATATTAGAATTCCCTGGCCAATTAGAACCATCTATCAAGGAGATGAAAAGAAAGAGGCTGAAGAAATTGATAAGCTTAATTCTGAACGTAAGAAGATTATTGACAAATATGGTATCGGGGATTTGTTAAAAGGCGATGGGGACTCCTCTTGAAATTCCTATCTCTCCACTTGTTCTGAGTGTATTAAACCATATTATATTTTCACACTTTTTATCACATTTTATCACGTAAAGGTACAAAAAGACTGAAATGGGTAATATTTTGTGCACAAAAATCTAATTTTCATCTTTATGGTTGTGTTTGTAAGTGTTTTACTGTTATCTTCATTTTCAAATGACACTAATTCTAAAATTACTCTGATGCAAAATGAAAATGGAATACCTTCCACCCAGATGCTTGAAGATAATGCATCTTCTTTTTATGATAATATTAGATCTATTTTTCAAAATATTGAAAAATCTAATTTTCTGCCTATTGATTATATCAATAATCTAATTGCCGAAATTGCAAAGGATTCATCAATTTATGATATTATTGGGTTTTCTATTGGAATGGTTGTCTATGGTGTATTTGTTTATAATTTCTACCGATTTCTATCAAAACGAGATTTATTTAATATCAACATAGAAAAAATTTCTAAAGGTCGTTTTTCATCTTCTGGAAAAAAATCATCTGGTGCACCTAGAGCTGTAGCATTTATTGCTACTAATTTCTTTGTATTTCCATTTGTAATATTTTTGTGGTTTTTGGGATATTCTTCATTTATGTTTATTCTTGTTCAGCATATGCCAACTGCAACAATTTTTCTTGTATCAAGCTCATTAATTATTGCAATTAGAATATCTGCATATTATAGGGAAGATCTTTCACGAGACCTTGCAAAATTACTTCCATTTGCATTACTTGCTATATTTTTATTCGATCCACAATTTTATTCACTTGTTGATGTTCTCAAAAGATTAGCTGAGATACCATCATTTCTAACACAAATTGCAGCATTTATGGTTGTGGCAATGATCGTTGAAATTTTCCTTAGCATAATTTATCTAATTAGAGTCAGATTTTTTCACAAAGAGAAAGAATCAAAAATTGATGATTCAGAACATCCAGTTTAATTCCGATTCATTAAATAGTCATCAAATGTTTTATTGATACATGTCTGATCAAACTCGTAAAAGTAAAGTAATCATCCGTAATATGACTAAAGAAGACATACCAAAAGTAGTTGAATTACAAAAGGCTGCATTTCCATACATGGCAGCTGAAGGCGTTTACTGGAAACCTGATCAATTAGAAGCACATCTCAAAGTATTTCCAGATGGCCAATTCGTGGCTGATTATAATGGGAAGATTGTTGGCTCATGCAGCAGTTTAATTGTAAAGTTTGATCCTGAATACAAAGAACACACATGGAAAGAAGCATGTGGAGACAATATTTTTTCAGGTCATAATCCCAAAGGTGATTCTTTGTATGGTGCAGATATCTCTACACATCCAGATAATAGACGACTAGGTGTTGCAACCAAGATATATGATGCAAGAAAAGATCTTGCAATAAAACTCAATTTACGTAGAATCATCGCAGGTGCAAGATTATTCAACTATTGTGAATTTGCAAAAGAACTATCTCCTTTAGAATATGTTCAAAAAGTCTTAAAGCATGAAATTAGAGAGCCTGTTTTAGAATTCCAAGTTAAAAATGGTTTTAAATTTATAAAAATTCTTGATAACTACATGAAAGATCCTAGATCATTAAACCATGCAACTTTTATTGAATGGATAAATCCGAACTACAAAGCAAAATGATTATCGATTGTCACGTTCATGTGAATCAATATGAACTCATGCAACATATTCCTCTTTTAGATGATCGGATATCTGAATTACAAAAAGAGATGACCAGTAATAATGTAGATTATGCAGTAATTTTATCTTCATACAAAACAAATTCAGAGAGACCTTCTGCTAAACAGATACTAGATGCAATTAAAAAATATGATAACCTTGGAGTTGTTGCAGGATTTTCCATTGATAATCACACTGATGAAGATTTAAAGAATTTTAGAAATTGGATTAAAGAGGGATTAGTCAAAGGTCTCAAAATCTATTCTGGTTATGAGCATTATTATCCATATGATGAAAGATATCAAAAAGTTTATGATATTTGTGTAGAATTTGGGGTTCCAGCAATGTTTCATACTGGAGATACATACAGTCCAAAGGGAAAACTTCGTTATGCTCGTCCTCTAAATCTTGATGAAGTCGCAGTAGACAATCCTGAACTAAAAATTGTAATGTGTCATCTGGGAAATCCTTGGATTCAAGATGCACAAGAAGTAATATACAAAAATAAAAATGTCTATGCAGATATTTCAGGTCTGGTTGTTGGTAGTTTTGATCACTTTTTTGAAAAAATGATCAAAGAAAAAGTTGCAGAATTAATTAATTATGCCGGCGAACCAAAATATCTTCTCTATGGTACTGACTGGCCTATCAGCTCAATGGATTCATATCTTAATTTTGTTGCTAAACTGAAAATCAAACAAGAGTTTAGGGATAATTTTATGTACAAAAATACAAAAGAATTGTTTAAAATTTCCTAAAAATATGCAATAAAAAAGACCTAATTATGGAGAATTAATACATAATACTATTGGAAAAAATAACTAAAGAATCTGAACTACATATTCAGGATGATCTAAAAGAAATTGAAGAAATTCAACGTAAAATCAAAAATAATGATTATAACCAATTAAAAGAGGTCCATCATGATAAAATGGTTTTAGAAAATCGAGAAATGATTCTAAAAAATAAAATACACTCAAAACAACTGTATGATGAATTAAAAACCCAAAATAAAATTTTAATCGAAAACAACTCGGTTTTAATTGAAATTATAAAAGAACTCAGTAAAAACAAAGAGATTAATCCAATCTTACTAGAAAAAATTAAGAATCTCAAGAATTTTTAAAACTGGTAAATTAAAGTTTAGATTCTTTTTTTAAATTTACATCTGGAAATCCGACAATGTCTAACAATGAAGTTGCCACTTGGATTTTACCATCTGGGTTTTTAATCTCTTGCAAAATTTTATTGCTGATATTATGTTTTATTATTCCTCTCTGTCTAACTGCTACTGGATATCTGATTTTAACTGATACATCATTACTGGTCAGTGCAAAATTAATTATTGGTTCAGTAGAGTTGTTATCTAGATAGTATTTTTCTCCTAAATCTTTGATGCTCTGTGATGCTTGAATACTTGTCTCTTTTGTTTCATAAGATGCTATCTCCATGAATTTTTTGTAAGCATAATCTGTGTCTGATTTGTAATCTAGTGGGAAGGAAATTTCATCCCAAATGAATCCATGATCTTTGGTGTAGTTGTTAATGGTGCTAGACAACATAGACCCATTAGGAATTGTTGTTAATCTCCCTGTGGGAAGATCTGCTGTAATCCATTCTCTTGTTTCAAGTAATGTTGTATATAGAATTCCAATGTCAATTACATCACCTGTTTTTGAATTTATTTCAATTCTATCTCCTACTGAATATACTCTCGTAATATAGATCAAAATACCTCCTGCGAGATTTTTTAACAAATCCTGAAGCGCAAATGCAACTCCTGCTGAGGCTAATCCTAATACGACTGTTAACTCTTGAGTTCCTTCACTCCAAATTGCTGCAAGTGCAACTATGAATGTTGCAATATATCCGATTGAAATAATTTTTTTAAAATTATATTTCATCTTTTTTTCTTTAATTTTTTTAGATAATTGACGCTCTAGAATTATTTTAAAAATTATATGAATTATGGTTAAAGCGACAAATGTGTAAAAACCACTCTCCAGATATTGATGAGGATAATAGTAATTTGCTGTCCAAAATACTCCAACAAGTATTATCCAGATGATTAATCCATTTCTTTGCTTCATTATGTGTTTTCTTATTATTCTTCTAATTGAAAAAGTGTTGCATGTTTTTCATTAATTGAGATGAGATAAATCTGGATGTGAAAGGACTCTAATTTATGACATTTAATGTCATTGTGCTTACTACTCTTGATAATTTTCTAATATCTGCTACTGCTTTTTCAAAATCTTTTTGCTCTTCTGTGTTTACTTCTGCAATTACATCATATGCTCCATAAGTCAGATGTGCATTTTTGACTTTGGGCATTTGTTTTAATTCCTCAACAATGTATTCTTCGGCACCAAGATCACAATTTAATAAAACAAATCCAATATGCATTTTTTCTTAGAATAATTGTTCTATTACTTGTCTTTAAGTTTTACAGATACTACCATCTACTGCGTCCACCATAGCTATTCCCACTATTGCGGTCACCATATCTTTTTCTTCCACCACTTCTGTCATCTCTTGCATCTCCTCTGCTTGACCCTCTATATCCACCAGAACCTCCAGACCTTCCATATCCGCCCCCACCTCTACCTCTTGAATAACCTGATCTTGATTGTGAACCTCCAAATCTTCTGGATGGTGATTGTCTTTTTAGTGGGTCAGGAATTGAAATTTCTATACCCATTTCTTTATTCAAATCTGTTAGCGGTACTTTGATTTGACGTTTAATTAAATTCCAATCTCCTACCGATGAGTATGATACCAGTGTAATTGCTCTTCCTTTTGCTCCTGCTCTTGCGGTTCTTCCAATTCTGTGGAAATATGCCATCTCTTGATTTGGAACATCATAATTTACTACTAGTTCTACTCTTGGAACATCGATTCCTCTAGATGCCACATCTGTTGCAACAAGAATGTCTACCTTGCCGCTTCTGAATTTGGACATTGATTGTTCTCTTCTACTCTGTGACATGTCTCCTTCTATTGCAACTGCATCAAATTTTTCTTGATGAAGATATTTTGCTACATCTCTGGTTCTATATTTTGTAGAACAGAAAACTATGATTTGACCTTTAAGTGGTTTGATAAAATCGATAAGATATTTCATTTTGTCTCTGTCTTTAATTACCAAGTATGCTTGGTCAATTCCTTCTCCGCTAAGATCATCTGCATCAAGCAAAAATTGTTTAGGATTCTTTAGATAATCTTCAGATAATCTTAAAATTTCCGTTGGCATTGTTGCTGAAAACAATGACATTACTCTCTCTTCTGGTGCAAGATCTAAAATAAACTGAATATCATCAACAAATCCCATATCTAACATTGTGTCTGCTTCGTCTAACACAATGTGAGTGATGTCTCCTAGTTCAATTGAGCCACGTTTGAGATGATCAATTAATCTTCCAGGTGTTGCAACTACTATCTCCACTCCTCTATCTAATGCATCTAATTGTAATCCCATTCCTTGGCCTCCATAAACTGTTGCTACTCTAATTCCAGTATATTTTCCAAATTTCTTTATCTCTGATGAAATTTGCATTGCAAGCTCTCTTGTTGGAGCCATCACTAAACCTTGGATTCCTTTTTTTGGTTGAATCTCTTGAAGCATTGCCAAAGCAAATGCAGCTGTTTTACCTGAACCAGTATGAGCTTGCCCTACGACATCTCTTCCTGTAAGTAATACTGGAATAACAGCTTCTTGAATAGGAAATGCTTCATCAAATCCCATTTCACGAATCCCTTTCAGTAATTCTTCTCTTAATCCTAAATCTTGAAATTTTGTCATTTTGTT
The DNA here is from genome assembly GCA_018334095.1 of Nitrosarchaeum sp. GTDB lineage: Archaea > Thermoproteota > Nitrososphaeria > Nitrososphaerales > Nitrosopumilaceae > Nitrosarchaeum. Next base: position 60,936 of record JAGXTE010000038.1, on the reverse strand, counting down.
TTCTTCTCTAAAGCAATGACGAAAAGCTCATTGCCACTCGTCATTATTCCGATACAATAAAGTCATTTTTAGGTCTAATAAACGCTTGTTCTGATTTTTCAAGAGTTTAGCTGAGACTCTATTATCCCTTGAAATACCTCAAAGGGTTGGGCTCCGTTTACTTTTACAAATCCCAACTTTTCATTTCCAATGAAAAATCCAGGCGTTCCAGTAATCTCGTAGTTTCTTCCATCTGTTAGATCATTGTTGATCTCATTGACATACTTGCCAGAGTCCAGACAAGCGTTGAATTGTTCTTGATTCAACTCTAATTCTGTTGCATATTCTTTAAAGACTGTAATTGCAGATGCAAAATCCATTTTACTCCAAGTTCCTTGGTTTTCAAATAACATGTCATGATACTGCCAAAATTTGTTTTGCTCATCTGCGCATTCTGATGCAGCAGCTGCTGGCATTGCATTGGGGTGGCTAGATTGAATTGGAAAATCTCTAAACACAAATTTCACTTTTCCTGTTTCTACATATTGTTCTAAAATTAATGGAAGGGTTTGAATTTGAAATCTAGCACAAAATGGACACTGAAAATCTGAAAATTCTATTATGGTAATAGGTGCATCTTGACTTCCAATGATTGGGTCGTCATCTGCAGATATCTTGATTGGTTGTATGTTTGGCTGTGTTGGCATCTGATTTTTTGAAATCTTTGCTTCGATACTTGCAATTGCATTGTTTAATTCAGATTTTGTTACCTGCTCTGATTTTAAACTAAAAAAAGAACCTACAAAAAATGCAGCTATCAAACTGACTCCTATTATTGATACCACTAAAATATTAAAAATTGATTTATTCACTATCTTTTTCCCACTATGATTTGATTCTACATCTGAATCCATTTAGGCTTGCTTCAATTGTTACATACTTATTCGTATTGCCTGTTTTTCTTTCTAACAGTTCTTATATTCCCTCATAAGTATCTCTAGCAATGTCAGTAGATGACCGAAAAATGTACCCATGTACATGTTCTGATTGCGGAAAAGAATCCCAAGTACCTTTTCAACCAATAGAAGGTAGAGATGTATTCTGCAAAGAATGTTTACCAAAACATAGAAAACCAAGATCTGAAAATAGAGGAAGATATTAGGCTGAAATACGCTTAACGTCGTTTTTTCTTTTACTCTTTTGAAGTTATTTTTATAAAATTAAAAAGCCAATAATGGGATCCGAACCCACGACCCTCAGATTACAAATCTGATGCTCTAACCAGGCTGAGCTATATTGGCACAAAATCCAATAAAAAATTCGGATCTTTAAAGTGTTACCGAATATCTCAAAAGATCTATGTATGGAATGTTTAGTTGTGAAAGATTTTCTGAAATTATTTGATGGAACTATTACATCAGATTATAATAGTGTCTAATTGTGAATAATCTATCCATGAAATACGTTAATCCTTTACGACTCAAAGTCTTGATGATGATGTTTTTTGTAACTGGTATTGTCGGCATTGTTGTAGGTTTGAAAGTTGCACCACCAAATACCTCATTACTGATCACGTTTATGGGCGTCATCAATATATCGCTGGGTGGATTTTTTGGTTGGGTCTTTCTTAATCAGACTCCCCAATCAGAGAATAAAAGAAAGAAAAAGCGCGATAACAACTAGAATATTTGTTGCAAAGTGCATTGCAAATGAATGATTGATTCCCTTTTTATCATAAATGTATTTGAACAAAAATCCTATTGGCAAAAGCAACAATGCCATGTGCACTTTAACTCCCATGGCAATATGGATCAAGGCCCATACTACTACCATCTTCTTTGATTTTCTGAAATACAATTCTTCGACATAGTTGATGTGAATAAACATGTACACTAACAATGGGATAAACGGAACAATGCCCCAAAACCCTTGATCTGCAAATGGACCAAATGCAATATTGTACCCTAACCAACTCCAATTTAGAATTGGTATGGTTTCAACAAAATCATGAGCAAAAACGATGTATGCAAATAAAACTCCGAATGGAATTGGCGCATATTTTATTGAACCGATTCCAATTTTTAGATCTGTAATTCTTTTTTTAGTCTCTTTGATGAGAAGTAATGATGCCCCTACAGTTAGAATGTAATATCCAATCACAAATGAATCTGATTGAAAAAAATCCTCTAGCATAATTCAGATTGCTCTTATATTGTGTAAAAATCTAACTCATCAATAATTAGGGTGCCTCTAAATGATAATCTTGGTTGTATTTTACTTCGTTGTGCCCCACACTCTTGGTACTATATTGACTTAAAATCACCTCTTTTTTCAAAAATACGGTAAATTTCTACTTTAGAAAAACATTGTAAATGAAAAAATATCTTGAAATATTATGTCTTGGTGTTAAACGCAGTTAATGTTTTTTAAAACCTATTTTCAGATTTTCAATCAAAGTATAAATAATAAAACAGTTTCATCAAAAAAGAATTGCTAGATTTAGTTGCAAAGAAATTATTTCTTACAAAAGGTAAAGGCGTTCATGAAGATCGATTGACAAGTTTTGAATTTGCTCTAAGAGATGCTGGAATTGCTGGTACTAATCTGGTTTTAATCTCTAGTATATTTCCACCAAATGCAAAATTGATCTCTAGAAATGAAGGTCTTAAGCAAATTAAACCTGGACAAATCTTGTTTACAATTTATTCTAAAAATCAAACAAATGAACCACAAAGACTGTGTTCTGCCTCAGTTGGTATTGCTAGGCCTAAAGATACTAATCGTTATGGATATCTTTCTGAATATGAGTCATTTGGACAAAATGAACAACAATCAGGTGATTATGCTGAAGACATCGCAGCACAAATGCTTGCATCTTCACTTGGAATTCCTTTTGATATTGATAAAAGCTGGGATGAAAAAAGACAACAATGGACTATCTCTGGCCAAATTTACAAAACACAAAATATCACTCAATCAACAAAAGGCAACAAAGATGGAAAATGGACTACTGTCTTTGCTGCTGCTGTTTTACTAGTTTAATTATTTTCTATATCCTTTAAGATAATATATTGCAGCGCCAATTGCAATAACTGAAATTATTATTACAATTACAATTGATTCATCAAATGATGTTTCAATTTTAGGCGTAGATAACTGACTACCTCCCAATGAAAACATTAATTCATTTTTATCAATTGATTTTCTTTCACCAAAAATAAATTTCCCTTCAATTCTATTTCCTTGTTCAGGATCAAAAATCCATCCTTCTTTTGTAATTTCTGTAGGAATCTTTTCACCATCAACTAACTGTGTAGGTATGATATTTCCTCTTACATCTGATACGTTAGTTGATTCTGGTGATAGTATTGCTACTTGTAATATTGAATTTAATGGATAAAATCCTGATGAAAAGTATTCTGATCTTTTCAATTCATTTGTTTTCAACAATTCTAATGGACTAACTTGATTTATTGATGAGGCAGTATTTGGATAATCTACTGATAATTTTAATTGCAATAATGATTTGTTTTCTATTGGTATTATGGAAAATGTCATTTTTGCATTTTCTTCTTTTGATAGATTCTTTGCTATGTCGTAAAACCCTCCTCTGTCTCTAATTTCTCTTGGTAAAAGTAATGCTGAGATCTTTTCATACATTGAAGCAGTATCTTCCATAGGCATCGTATACACTGCAGATACAGTTCCTTTTCCTGAAAGAGAGCCCGACGTCTCTAAGGCCTTACTTGTTTCATCACCGCTTTGAATGAATACTGAATGAAATTTTGCCTCTGTATCCATTACCTGATTCACATCATCGATAAATAGAGACGCAACTCTTTTTGTAGTATTTTGTATTGCTAAAATGCCTTTGTCTTCTGGGTCTCTTGCAACGTTAATTATAATACACGATTTATCAAAAACTCCTAAAATGCAATGATTCTCATTTGTCACAACTATTGCTGTAATTCGTCTATCTTCTCTGATCTTTTGCTCCAATTCTGCCGGGATTTTTATCTCTTGAATACTTGTACTTTGTAAAGCAATTGAGGCTGTGACATTTTGAGATATGCTCTTATCAATAATTATCTGTGCTGTCTCTTGAAATGTGGCAAGACTAGTTTCTTGTGAATATGCATAGCCTGTCATACCAATCAACATACCTATCAATCCAAACAAAATCCAGATCTTTTGCATAGGTTTGACTTTTTTATAATGAAATTATTAAATTTACTCTCTTTTTGTTCATCAAGCCTTTTATCTTTGATGAAATTTTTTTGCTAATTTTACTAAAACTCTCTATCTGGTACCTAATATTACAATTCAGATTATTTTTTAAATGTGGTTCTAGCTCCCTACTTGGTTGAAGTCTTTCAAAATCCTATCTTTTCAGTCACTGCAATAGTCAGTGCATTTGGAATTGGGATTTTTCAAGGAATCATTTTGGGAAAAGCTATCCTCTTACGATTTCCACGTCTACAAAATCATATAAAGACTGTCTCCATCTCTTTATTTTTCTTGTTTCTTGCAAATGCTCTCTTGAGTGTTCCTAGGTTTGCATCCACTGAAAAAATTGATCTCTCTAGTATTTTTCAGGCAAATAATTCAGGAGAAATCACATCACTGATTTTTCTTGTATTTGGATTGAATGTTGGATTCTTGGCAGTCCTTGCCATCTCTGTAACTGTTATGACTTTTGTATTGCTGAAATTTGCACCTATCCATGGCGCCACCAAAATTTTTGTTTTATTTTTTAGCTTACTTATTTTGCTGTTGACTGGTCTTAGTCGATTCACTGATCTGACTCCAAGTACTTTTGAAGTCTTTTTGTATTTTCTTTATCATATTGGGATTACTATTGGTATTTTGGCTGGCTCTATTAGAAAACTAAAATCAAGAAAAATAGACTGGGGATAGTTTCAAACATTTAAATCAGATAATTTTGAACTTCAATTTGACATCGAATTCAAACCGTTCGGGGAACAAGCTGGCAGTCCATGCGTTGGGCTGCCAGCCCCATATTATTAAAAATCTAATTTAATGCTGAAAGTGCTTTTACTTGGCTTTGAACATAGTCAAACCCATCTTGCCAAAATTTCTCTAATCTGATATCAAACCCATGCTCTGCCAATAATTTTTCTGGTTTCTTTGAGCCCCCTGCCGCAAGAATATCGATATATGATGGAACAAAACTACTTCCTTCTTTTTTATATCTTTGAAATAATGCCAATGCAAGTAAATTCCCAAATGAATATGCATAACAGTAAAACGGTGTATGATAAAAATGAGGTATGCAACTCCATTCTATTGCAAAATCGTCTGACATGACAACTGAATTTCCAAATTGCTCTTTTAGATTTTGAAGATACGTCTTTGAAATTTCATCGACTATTGTTCCTTTTCCAATTTGTTCATGTGCTGATACTTCAAAAATAGTAAAAAATGCTTGGCGCATAATTGTCGCATAAAGATCATCAATTTTTTCAGCTAGCATTATTTTTTTCTCGTTGTTTGTTACTTTGTTTGATAAATTATCATATAGTAACAGTTCTGAAAACGTGGATGCAGTTTCAGCTAGAGGTAATGGGGCGTCTTGAACAAGAATTGATCTGTCCTGCGCTGCTTGACTGTGAACGGCATGACCTAACTCATGAGCTAGTGTGAAGACATCTCTAGTTTTTCCAGTAAAGTTAACTAGAACATATGGCGTGATCTTTGGAGTTAATGTACTGCAAAATGCGCCATCTCTTTTTCCAGGTCTTATGGATGAATCTACATGTTTTTCATCAAAGACTTTTCTTGCAAATCCTTCTAGTTTGGGGCTGAACTTTCCAAGTGACTCAAAAACAAGCTTTACTGATTTATCGTATTGATAATTTTTCTCTTTCATGTGAGTTGCTACAGGAGCATACAGGTCATACCTACGTAATTTTTTCATTTTTAGCATTTTTGCTTTTTGTAAAAAGAATTTTTGAAATACATGAGAATTTTTTCTACATACAGTTAGAAGGGATTCTATGGTTTTATCATCTACATCATTTCCAATGTTTCTCATAGAAATTGGAGACTTGTATCCTCGAATTTCGATACCTTCATTTTTCCAATTCAAAACAATGTTCTGATATATCTCTCCATTTACCCCCTTGTTTTCAGTATATTTTGTTAGAATTGTTTTGTATGCTGTTTCTCTGATTTTTGAGTTTGTATTTCTGATGTAATTTGTAATCTCCTCACGTGTCATCGTTTTTGCTTTTCCACCTACTTTCATTTTGTATTCATATGCGCTAGTCATCTTATCATACAGTTTGACAAGAGCAGAAATTCCTGTAACATCTAAAGTGTTGATGATCTTTTCTTCTGGTTCAGAAAGAGCATATTTTGCAAATAGTCTTTTGTGATTGAGATATTCTGAAAGTTCGCCTGAATTTTTAATCAGTCTTTTTGCATTTTTATCATCGACTTGGGTTTTCCACCATAAATCAAAAAACAAAATTTTATTTGAAATCTCTGAACCTAATTTTGACATTCTGGTAATTAACGATGTTGCTTCATCTGATTGCGTATCTGCAGAATACTGTAATGAGGCATATCCTCCAATTTTACTCATTTTTTCAGAAATCTCTTCAACTTCATGTAATATGTCGATAAATTTTTTTGATGACATTTTTGGGTCTAGTTTTAATTTTATTTTTTCAAATTTCTTTGCCATTTCCTCTAATTCTTTAATTTGTTTTTGAAATTCTGGACTCTTTGGATCCTTTGTTAGTTCTGAAAGATCCCATCTCTCCAATTTGTACTCTGACATATGATAATCGTATTTTACATCTATTAAAAAATGCATGCTGTGTGCCTAAAAATTAAAGTATTCTCAGAAATTTTTAACTGGAACTTAAGACCAAAACCGATTAGGTACTTGGTGAGAGTTCCAATTGCTATTAATTTTCAAAATTAGTATTTAGGAGATACTGATGATTTCTATGTATGATTCCTACGCGAGTGTTTTAAGTAAATTTTGTAATTGTATTGTATGACAAATAATATTGATACCCCACCTGCTTGGGAATCTATAATGGGATTATCTTGGATAATTCTAGATGACGATTAGTCATTAAAACACCGTATTTGCTAAAACAAATACGTCATATCTTTTTAATATTTTTTCAAAGTCCCTTTGTATCTTTTGATTGATTCTACAATAATCTCTTTTGCATCTATTGCTCCTTTCCAACCTAATATCTCCACTTTTTTCCCCTCCAAATCTTTGTAGACCTGGAAAAAATGTCCAATCTCTGAACGGTAGTGGTCTTCTACATCTGTAATGTCTACCGTGTGAAGATATCTTGGATCATTTGTTGAAACACAGATAATTTTGTCATCTGGGTTTCCATCATCTTTCATTTGTAACAATCCGATTGGTCTTGCCTCAATTAGAATTCCAGGATATGTTGGATTTGTTACCAATACCAATGCATCAAGTGGGTCTCCATCTTCTGAAAGTGTTTGAGGAATCAGACCATAATCGCCGGGATAATGAAATGGTGAAAATAATACTCTGTCTAGTTTTATCATGTTGTGTTTTTTATCGTATTCGTATTTGTTCATGGATCCTTTTGGAATCTCTACTATTACGTTGACTATTTCTGGAATGTCTACTCCTGATTCTATATCATGCCAAAAATTTTTACTCATATTCTAGTTCTTAAAACTCTTTGAACTGTATATGAATTCTATGACTTTCTAAATTTGTGATTTAATATGAATGACTTTGAATATTTTTACAGTGTATTCTCCTTCAAAAATATCTACTATTTCGCCAGTGCTTTGATCAGTATTTCTTATTTTGAATTTGTATTCATAGGAACCATCCCCCTTGACTTTAACTTGAGCTACATGCACTGGCTCATCCCCTTTGAAAAATTGAATTATTACAGGATATCTTTCAACATAGTCTGAAGCATCACCCTTTACTTTCCCCCATGAAAGTGATTTGTCTTCAGGGATGCGCATTGTTGCAATTGTTTTTTGGAGACTAATCTCCTCATTAATTGGACTAGTTACAACAACTTCAGACGAATCTGCTGATGCGTTTGGAGTATAAAGTAACACAATAAACGTCAAAATTATGGATGATACAATTACGGTACTCTTTGTTTGTTTCAATTTTATATTTTGATTCTTAATGGAGTTTAAAAAATTTACCACCAAATTTCATGGCTAATTTTTGCTATAATCTTACCCAGATTAGTACTAAAAGTGCAGTTTATCAAAAATAATATGTACAATCACTTTTTTCTAGTTGTAACGGGGTGAATGTGTTTGTTAAGTGAAGATGATCTATTTAGTAGAATTCTCAAAGTAAAGAACCTCAAGGAAAACTGCTTCAAATATCTTGAAGACTCATCACAGCAATTATTGACGCAAAAAATCCTTTTTGCCATCTCTGAATTAACTTGTGAAAAAATGGGTCCTGTTAAACTATCTGAAATCGCGCAACTTGCAACTGGTCAAAATGATAAAGGAAAACAAGATCTAGTTCGTCTAACTCTTGAAAAATCTCTTTTAAAATGTGGTCTAGTTGAGAAATTAAAATATGCTGCAAATGATGTAAGATATATTTTGACAGCTTATCGATTTCAAAAGATTAAAGAAATTGATAGTTTTAGAGGCGAGAGCTCAGAGCCAATAGGTGATATATTTGAGCTACCAAAGTCAACTTGGCCAATCCCTGACGAGTTTTATCAATTAATTGCAAAAAAACACGGTTATGAAAAATCATTAAATAAATTGCATTCTGATTTTGATTGCAAGTTAATTCCACGTGGAAAATATGAAACCATCAATAGCGAATACACAAAATCTTTGGAACAAATTAAAGATACATTGGATTCAAAATATTCTGGATTAGAAACACTGGTGATGTCTACTTGAATCTTTTACTTTTAGTTTTATTGGGATTATGTGTATGTGTTTATGTTGAACCTTCTTTTGCTCAGACTTCAAAACTATCTGTAGTCTTTGAAGATGATGTTGCTCCGTCATATGATGTTGGTTTGTCTGATGGGAAATTTGTAATATCTCAAGATTATTCTTGGGTAAAAGATGAAACAAGTAGATTCAATCTTGTCTCTTACTCTATTGATGGGGATGAACCTGTAAAGATTGCACGATCTGCCCGTGGTACATTTAATCTAGAACTTCCAAATGATTCATCCCAAATCGTTTTTTCTGCAATAACACAATACGCGCTAACTGTAACTGGCACTAGCAGTTTTTCATTTTTACCGTCGTCTCCTACTCAAGATAACTGGTTTGATGACGGAACTCTAGTATCAATAAACGTCTCAAAAATTACTGAAATTGAAAAAAATAAAGTAAGACAAGAAATTACTGGCTGGTCCCTTGATAAATCTGAATTTTGGAATATTGAAAGCGATGATTCTCCCTCATTTACAACTCCACCTGTTTTGATGAATGAATATCATCTTGTTGATTTTTTTTCTAGTACCACGTACAAACTCAATGTAATTTCTGATATTGGTGCTACTGTGGGTAGTGGATGGTACAAGCAAGGTGTAACTGTTCCAATTGGAGTAGATGCTGGAGGCGATGGTTTGGTTCTAAACACATTATCTGGATGGGATGGTGATGTTGAATATGATGGAAATACTGCACAAGTGTTTATTGATGGTCCTGTAACAGTTTCAGCAAAACTGGAGAAAAATTATTCTCTTTTAATCGGGGTAATTGTCGTACCTTTACTGATTGGTGGATTTGTTGTTGCTAAAAAATTCAAACGAACTCCTGTTCCTGTAGAAAAACCTGTAGAAAAAATTGTGGAAAGAATTATTGAAAGACCCGTTGAGAAACCTGAACCTGTATATTCTGACAAATATGATGAGGAATTATCTTCTTATCTGTCTGAGCAAATTAAGGTGAAATTAGATGAGATGCATGCTTCTAAAATTATCTCTGATTCAAAGTATTCAAAAATTAAAGATCTTTGATAATCTAATTGTATATTTATTAGAAAACTTGAATATGGTAAATAGTTTTTTTGTCTATGATACTGTGAGTCTGAATGTATCTGTTATGGATAGCCCTCCAGCATCGGTAGCTGTAATTGTTATATCTGCAACTCCTGTTTTATTATTTTTAACTTCTATTGTTACTATTGAGGTGCCCGAAGAACTTGTAATCTTATGGACAACTGCATCTCCTGATACTTTAACACTTGAACCTGTGTATATCAATTCTGAATCTGAATTTTCTACATCTGCAAAGTATGAAGCAACATCTACTACATAGTTAACATTTTTAGGAGTATTGGCATCTGGAATTCCACCATTAGTTACTGTTGGTTGATTATTTACCCCTCCTCCATTTCCATTGATTACTGTAACTAATACTGTATCTGAGTTAGTTCCACCGTTGTTATCTGTGACTGTTAATGTAAAAGTCAATTCTCTGTTAGGTCCATTACCATTGATATCTCCTGCAGTATATGTTGGAGATACCGTATTTGCATTGCTTAGTATACCTGTTCCTGGTCCTGGATTTAGAATCCAAGAATATGATACAATGGTTCCATCTGAATCTGATGATCCTGAACCGTCAAGTAGCGTTGCTGTGTTTTCATTAATTATTTGGTCAGATCCTGCATTTGCAATTGGTAAAATATTTCCTCCAACTGTCGGGGTAGTTGCAGTTTCATGACTAGATGCTCCACCAATACCATTAGCATTAATTGCTGATACTTTGTAATCATATGATGTATTAGATGTAAGACCTGTGTTTGAATATGAAGTGGTGGTAGAACCTGTATTTGCTACAATTGTAGTCCATCCACCTCCTCCTGATTTTTGTTCAATTTGATAACCTGTAATTGGAGAACCCCCATCATCGGGCGCTGTCCATGAAAGATCAATTTGAGTACTACTAATTGCATTTGCAGTTAATCCTGTTACTTTGTCTGGCTTGCCATTACCATTACCATTACCATTACCATTACCATCTTTCTTTTTCTCCTTGTTTTGTCCTGGAGCTTCTCCACTCTTTCCTGGGGCATCGCCAAGTAGTCCTTTGCCGTTTCCATTACCTTTCTTTGTATCGTCAAAACTTTTTTCAAATTTTGCTTCAAATTTTGCTTCAAAGTGGTTTTCAAAAAAATCATCTGGACTGCTACTGAAACTCTCTTCAAATGAATCAAATCTAGCTAATCCCGGTGGAATGTTTCCCAATCCCAAACCCTGACCATTAGCAAATCCGTTATCTGATGGATTATCTCCTGCTGCTCCTAGACCATTTGGAATTTCTTTACTTTCTGCCTTTAGCTCCTTCTCAGCTGCCTTCTCTTCTGCCTTTAGCTCCTTTTCTTCTGCTTTGTTTTTATCTACATCTCCTTCTTCATATCCAAATAATTTAGCAATACCAGGTGGAATCTTTCCTAATCCCAAACCTTGACCATTAGCAAATCCGTTATCTGATGGATTATCTCCTGCTGCTCCTAGACCATTTGAAATTTCTTTTGGTTTATCGTTATTCTTCTCTTCTGCCTTTAGCTCCTTTTCTTCTGCCTTCTGTTCAGATTTTACTTCTTTCTCAGCTGCTTTCTCTTCTGCCTTTAGCTCCTTCTCAGCTTCTTTATTCTCTTTGATCTCATTTGCAAATTTGCTCTTTTCACTTGTCTTATCTAATGATTCTTCAATATTGCCACTTTTTAGAGAAGCTAATGTATCTTCTAATTCGCTAATTGCTTTTTTAGTTAATCCTAGATTTTCCCCTTTTGATAATAATTCCTCGATATTGCTAATTGATTTTTCAACAAATTCATTTATCTTTTCATCTTGATTTTCTGTTACTATTTCATTAATTTGATTATACAGATCAGATTTGATTTCATTTGCTAATGCTAGTTTTGCTTGGGCATTTGGAATATCTCCATTTGCTAAAACTTCTTTTGCAAGATTAACTGCTTTATTATATTCTGTGAGATCTACATCTAGGTTATTTGTTGAAATTAGATTCTTTAGACCCTCGACCTCTTCTTCTACATCTGTAATTTCTTCTTGAATTTCAAAAATATTGGCAGCTATCATTTGTTTCATTATTCCTGGTGGGATTCCTCCTACCCCTAGACCCTGTCCTTTTTCTAATCCTTGTTCTGAAGCACTTCCAACCCCATTTCCAAATCCGTTTGGAAGTTGATCTAAAACGCGTGATTCTTCTAGTGTTCCTATTATTGATGCTGAATCTTCAAATAATGCCATGGCAATTAATGCATGCTCTCTTGCAGCCTCATCATCTCCACTATCTAGTGCCGCTATTGCCTTTTCGTACTCAATTTGTCCCATATTGTAAAATGTTTGCGCTGTAGATGGGACCTGTTCTGCTGAATCAAGTGATTCAACTAGATTGTTTCGTGTGAGATCAAGAATTGTTTTGATAGGCGATTCAGATTCCTCAGATTGAGCAAAAGCTGAGGGTACACTAACACATAATACAATAATTGCCAATATGCCGAAAAGGCTTGTTTTCAATGTCTTTCTTATAGTATAACTTGATTTAATACTCAGGTTCGATCTATGGACACCTCTGGTTCGAACTATTTTCTTAATCTCATAACTTGTTAGTATCGGTAATGCAAAATACATTCCAACATTCAGTAATATTGCGATCACTCCAAATCCAACAATTTCATGTTCAGAATCCGCAAAAGACAAGATAGAAAGTGATGATAACATTGGAGTGATTCCAATTTTTACCATCTCTCTAAACATTGGATGTTCTCTTTCTAGATCTGCAATTGTTGGAGAGAACAAGTAATACAATTGATTGAATCCAGTCATAAATGAGACACCTGTAGCAGTACTCATCAATTTATCATCTCGAATTTCTCGAAGGAACTGCACCTGGTGTGACATCTCTGAACCATACGTTGCTGTAGCAATTAGACATCCTCCTCCCTCTGCAGGTTTAGGTGAAGAATCTGAAATTTTTACCAGTCCTTTTTCATGAGGTTCAATTCTAATCCATGAATGCGTCCCGTTTTTATGAAACTCACTAAAATCTACCATTTCGTTATTCAATGTTACTTCATCAGGATTTGCAAGTACTAGAGTAGGAATTATTGCAAGGATTGTTGCCTTGTCTTTGATGATAAATTGAATCTTATTCTCATTTGAAGCAAATTCTTCTATCTTGGCAGCAGAGATTGTTTCTATTTTGTATTCTTTATTTCCAACTGTCACTGGAAACTCTTGAGAAGTTACAGGTCTTATTGTATAACTAATTGAGATGTCTCCTGGTGGCAAAAGATAGTCTTTTTCATTTACCTCAATTGGAATTGTATTCATTGATACAATCTTTGATAATGGAGGTAAAACTACCCGTGACTCTTGGTCGCTAGAATATTTGATCTTAAAAACTCCTTTTTCGTACCTAATTATGTCTGCATTGTACTTTAGATCTGCCGTAGACGCTCCCAAAGTTGCAATCTTGACTACATTTTCCGTCTGTTTTGTTCCTAAAAAATTATTTTTCTCATCTACTACAAGCATATTTGAAATTTGACTGGAAATTAAATTAACATCAATAGTTGATACATATGTTTTCGGAAAAAGGATCTGTGATATCTTTGCTTTACCGTCTGATGTTACTGTTATTGTAAGATTATTCTCTCCAATCTGGGCAATTACAGAAATAAATGCTAATGAAATTACTAGTCCTAAAACCCATTTGATTTTCATACCTTTTATTTTCTAGGAGTTGGAGGGCCACCCTTACTCGAGATATCTTTCCATGTTCCATTCACATACTTTTGTAACGTGTTAGTGTTGCTATTGAAAAACAATTCACCTTCAGAAGAATTGAGTGGAGGTCTACTAAAGTAAGGATCTCTAGTTAAATCTTCAAATTTATTAGAATCTGTGATATTAAAATCATGTAAAATTTCATAGATGGAATCTTTAGTTGACAGATCTAAGGTGAATCCAATACATGAAAATTTTGTTACCTCTCTTATCTCGACAGTTCCATCCTCTTTTAAGAACAAAATTGTACCTTTTGAATCCACAACATGAACAAAATATTCCGTAATTGCACACTGTTTATACAATAAAGTTTGGATAATTTCTCCGTCTCCAGAAAATATGTCAATTGATATGTCTAGTTGGCTTGTTTTATCTCGCCTATCTTTATCATCTAATGATTTTTTAACAAGACTGTAAAATGATCTTTTATCTTTACTAGGAACAGATTCTAGCAAAAAGTTTCCTTCTCCTGCTACAAACCCTATTCTTGAAAATGAATTGTAAATATGTTCATCTACTGTACCTACCGGAGTTATTCTTACTTGAAGCGATTTGGCAGCATCTGCTGAATTTAAAGTCACTCCACCAAAAGCCTGTAAAATTGGACTGGATGAAAGCATAGAAACCGTAAAAATTGATGCAATCCCAATGATAATTCCAACGATTACAACCCTCCTATTTTGCATAGATCTTGATTTATGCTGTTATATTTATAAGCGATCAGACGTATTTTTTGAAATCTACTAAAAAATAGCCAAGGTTCGCATGGTTCGAACTAAATTTCACGCCTGAGCGAAATTCTAGGTTATATCAAAAGTAACCTAATGGTTTTTGAAGAAAATGAATACACAACAACAAGAAATAACTCTCTTTGAGAATGAATCGGAGACTGAACTATATCAACACAAAATAGCTCTTGAGAAGATAAAAAATGAACTAATCAATTTTGGATTAACTGCTAATCAAAGCAAGGTGTTTATCTATCTAGGCAAATATGGTGCAAAAACTGCTTCAGAGATATCAAAAGCACTACAATTGCCAAGAACTGAGACATATCACCTGGTAAACTCCCTACAAAATCTGGGACTGGTAACAGCTCAGATGGAACATCCTACCAAATATTCTGCTATGGAAATGAAACAAGCAATTGAAACCTTGGTAAAACAAGAACAGAGAAGAATTGACTCTTTGGCTGGTAAAGAAGAATCTCTCTCTAAATTGTGGAAACAGGTTCCATTTTTTGTAGTAGAGACTGACGAGTCAAAATCTGAAAAGATGCAATTACTACATGGAATGGGTCCGATCACAAACAAAATCAAAGAAATGGTTGGAAACAGTACCGAATCCATCAAAATCTATGGAAGCATCCCAGACGTTTTGAGATTCTATCATTCTGACGTATTTGATTGGATTGAAGATTCAAAATCTGAAATGGAAATGGTCATCTCACCATTAAGCAAAACTCCTGAATTTATCTCTGAATTAGATCAGAAAAAAATTAGAGCAATTACATCTAACTCAGATAACAAGTGTTTTGTCATTAATGACAAAAAAGAGGTTTTGATCTTTATGAGAAATGCAACTCATGCAACAAGACAAACTTTTGCTTGGTGGTCTGATTCTGAAACTCTAGTTGACATGATGAGTTCCTTGTTTGACTTATCTTGGGAAAAAGGGGAGGCACTATATTGATTCACACAGTATTAGCACTACGTAGTTTAGAGCAGGAAGTTGGAAATATCTCGAAAAGTACCTATGAACAAGGACGTGATACTATTGATACTACTGAAATCGATTATTTGCTAAAAATGACAAAAAACGTTCTCATGAAAATTAGAAAACAATTGATGGAGGATTCACAATGACTCCTGGAAACTCTGAAATGAACACATTATTGCAAATGACTGATATGTTTCTCAAGAAAATCCGAACCCAATCAAAGGAGAATTCGCAATGACTTTTTCACCTGCTGAAAATTCTGAAATGAACACATTATTGCAAATGACTGATATCTTTCTAATGAAAATCAAAGATCAATCAAAGGAGATGTCTCAATGAATATTTGTAATGAGGAGCATTCTCCAGAGTATAAGGTAATCTATATTGGTGCAAAAGGCTCTGATTACACTCCTGAATGGTTGGTCTGTTCTGATTGTTTTGATACCAAGAGATGCTTTCATGATGAATCTCAAATATTGTCGGTGATTCCAGCATGAATTTCTTAACACAATTATTCTTGCTATTTACTGGCCAGCTTGAAGAATTAGAAATTGAGTTGAGACAATGAAAACCTGTGTGATTTGTGTTAATACATTTCAACAAGGAACAAAGAATTGTTGCTCGACTAACTGCTATTATGAATTACAACAAAAAAGATTGGATGAATGTTTTAATCGATACTGTCATACTCAATTATTAGCATATTTGAATTAATTTTTTATTTATCTTCACTAAAACTTTTAGTGTGACTCAAATCGTTTTCAGTTGCTTCTTTGATTCTATTGCTGATTTCTAATATGTATGAGTCTCTACAATTCTGAGAACAAAATTTTGCGTCACCTTCAAAAGAATTTTTACAGTACGCACATTTTTTCAATTGTATTATTTTTTTATGACAATGATAGATAAAGATAATTAGAATTTCTCATTTTTGGGATTTTGCCTTCTGAATTACCATGTCTGATTTACTATTTTTATTTTTTCACTAAGATTATGGAATTAAAAGAAGGAACTATAGTGGACCGGGAGGGATTTGAACCCTCGACCTTTGCGGGATTTCTCCATACGCAGTGTGAGTGCGTCATCCTAACCACTAGACAACCGGTCCAACGAAATTACAAAACAAGCGTCTTTTTTGCCTTTAGGTTGTATGTCATGATAACCATGACCTTTTCTAGTAAAATTTTAAAAATCAAACATGTCTTTACATGAATTTGATGTTCTAATAGAGAGAATGCAACTGGCATTTGAGTATGCTGCAAATTTGGGTCAATACACAGAAGCTGCCAAAGTACTTTATCAAATGAATGACCAACTACCTGATGACTTGCAACTATCCCTTGAGGAATTAGAAAATGAAAATTCTGTCAGACCGTTTATCTCTGAATATCAATACAAGATAAGATCAGCAATTGTTGAATATAGGCAATTATTGTCTCAGTTTTAGTCTCAAAAATTATAATATCTTATACTTTTTAGCATTAATTATTAGATAATTTAGCAACTACACAATTAGGACACATTATCAATCCTTGATTTTTAGTCAACACATCCATTGAATCACAATACTCATTGAAGAATTTTCCATTTTGACCAGACCAAACATCCTGAAAAAAGAAAATACAGCATAATGGAAAACCCTCATTCACACCAGCATAAAAATAACCTTTCCCGATCTTTTTTTTAGTCATCACAATTAAAAATTATTCGTATAATCGATCTAAAAATATAGTTGTTCTAATAGTTGATCTAATTATAAAAAATTACAGATCATCCACGATGGTTATATTCATGAAAGAAATATTCAATTTATGGATCACAAGTGTCCTAAATGTAAAAAACTATTCCATGGCCAAAAAGAAATTCAAGATAAAGTAGGATTTAGAACCATAAACAAAATTACGTATTTCCAGTCGTATTGTAAGAGATGTAGAAGTCTTGAACGCCAAGAAAAAAAACTATCACGTATCATATAGTTGAAAAATTCTAAATTATACGCAGATCTAATTATAAAATTCTAGTAAGTTTTAAATGGATACACGATGGACATCTGGTACTGTTGGATTTTTCAACAAAATCTACAAAAATAATTTGCCAAATGTTATTATCTTATGATTATGTTAAATTTGAAAGGAGATTAAATGATGGAACTTACTGAGCGTTCACTATGGCTACTTGCATTGATCGAGTCATCGCCATATGTTAATGGAAATACTAGATTACAAAAATATGCATTGCTTTCAACAAAAATTGTTTTAGAGAATGAGGAAAAATATGAAGATTGGGAACCTAATGATTTTGGTGGATTTTCTAGACAGGTTGGTTTAGAGATCCAATATTTCACTAAAAATGAATTGATTGAACAAGATACAGTGAATTCTTCTGGACAAGAACATCACAGATATTCTATTACAAAAAAAGGAAGAGAACTAATAAAAGAATTCATAAATTCTAAAAGGGAAACATATGATAAATTAAAAACAATAACAAATTTTTATTTTAAACGTCCTCTGAATGATCTTTTAACTGATACATACACATTATATCCAGAATACACATCAAATAGTAAAATTAAACACATTGTTCGTCAAACATTATTAAAAAGAACTCTCCATCCCAATTTACAATATGTAGTTCCATTTACAACAAAACAGCCAGATTTGTCAATAATTTCTTCAACAGAACATGTTAATGCGTTTCAATTTCAAGACGAAAGAATCCGAGAAAAACTTAGCGCGATGATTGGCTTAAAATCTATTCCAAAAATAGAGTCTAATTCCGTTAAAAAACTTTCAGGAATTCTGGAAAATAGAATTACAGAAAATGAAGTCGACGCCATTGAGATCGTAAGTTCTGTACGTGGCCATATTTGAAAAAAATCTACATTGATACAAATATCATAATAGCATATGCAGTAGGGCCTACGAAGGAAAAAATTCAATATCCAAAGGCTGAAAAAATATTCAAACAAATTGAAGATGGCGAGTTTATTGGAGTAGTATCTACACTGACGTTAACTGAAATAATAGGTGTTCTCCGTACATTGATAGGAAGAGAAAGAGAAAAAATGCTCACAATAAAAGAACATGATCAAAATGAACATGTTCGACATGAGGCTAAGAAAATATACGATGAAATTATTAAAATTCTATTGACCATGAACAATATAAAATTTGAAGAGGGAAAAATGAGTAACTTTCAAACTATTCTTAGTGATGGTTTTGAATTAATTTCTGGTAGTACAGGTTTTCAAAAATTTCATAGCACATGTGGAATTTGTAGGCAAGC
The DNA here is from genome assembly GCA_018334095.1 of Nitrosarchaeum sp. Lineage (GTDB taxonomy): Archaea > Thermoproteota > Nitrososphaeria > Nitrososphaerales > Nitrosopumilaceae > Nitrosarchaeum. The sequence continues at coordinate 42,142 of JAGXTE010000038.1, read as the reverse complement.
ATACAAAAGTAGTAACTATAAACAAATTCTTGTCGCAGACATTCTTCATGCATTATTAGCAAAAGATACTGGGTGTGATGAATTATTGACATTTGATGGCGGATTTAGAGGAATAATTGGTCATGAAAAAATAGAGCCACTAACAATTTGTGTAAAATAAAAAAACATGAAAAAATAAGATAGATGGAAAAAATCCGCAAAAATGTTACATTAAAGGCAAAGATTGATGAATTTCTAACTCTACTTTTTGACGCCGAGATTTCTGTTCTTTAGTCTCAAGTATGGATTTCTGCATTTTCTGCATCTGGTGGCGTTAATGTCATTTCTACAGCCACAGTTAAAGCAAATCTTCATTACCAAACGTGCAGCTTGTGCAATGCGTTTTTTCTCTGGGTCTGTAATAGGCATATAATTTTCTCCTTAATCTCTCTCTTTTATTCTAATCGGATTGTTGCATCTTTCCTGCTAGTAGTACTGGCACTTGTGATGGTCTTTTTGCCACTGGAATGTTTGCCTTGTTAAACATTGTTACCTTTGATTCTGCAGAACCATATGTTCCCATTACTATGGCCCCTGCATGACCCATTCTCTTTTCTTTTGGAGCAGCTCTTCCTGCAATGTATGCTACTGTTGGTTTTTTGAATCCAATATCTATAATTCTTTGAGCCAAAATTTCTTCAGAATCTCCGCCTATTTCTCCTACCACTACTAATCCTTCTAGATCTGGAATGTCTTTTACCATGTCAAATGCATCAATCATTCTAGTTCCGTTAATTGGGTCTCCTCCAATCCCTATTGTTATTGATTGACCAAATCCCGCGTTTGTTAGGGCATCTGAAATTTCATAAAGTAATGTTCCGCTTTTTGATAATACTGCAATCTTTCCTGCCTTAAATGGAGTTGCTGGCATGATTCCAATTTTTATTAATTCCGGAATCATTATTCCTGGAGTGTTGGGCCCAATAATCACAGCGCCTTTTTTATTTGCTAAATCTAATACTTCCATTGTATCTCTAACTGGAACATGTTCTGGAATTGCAACTAGTAGTTTGATTCCAGCTTCAAGTGCCTCTTTTGCTGCTCCCAAAAAGAATTTCGCTGGAACAAAAATAATTGAAATTTTTGCACCACTTGCATCAACTGCTTCTTTAACTGTATTGTAAATTGGAACCTTATCTTCAAATTTCTGACCGCCTTTTCCTGGGGTTACCCCTGCAACAATGTTAGTTCCATAAGTTATCATATTTTTTGCATGAAGTGAACCATATGCTCCAGTGATACCTTGAACGATTACTCCTTTTTTCTTGTAATCCGAATCTTCAGGAGTTCCTTTTAGTAATTTGAAAATATCTGTCATTTTTTAATCCCCATAACTGCTGCATTAATTGCCTCTTCTACTGAATCATAGATTTTTGTTCTAGAATTTTTTAACATCTCTTTTGCTTTGTCTGATTCTGTGCCTTTTAGTCTTGCAAATACTGGAAGGTTGATCAATTTATCATCATATGCTTTTAGAAATGCTTCTGCAACTACTGTTGTCTTTACAATTCCTCCGTAAAGGTTAACTAAAATTCCTTTGACTCTGTTCATCTTGCTAATCAAAGTTAGTGCTTCATAAACTGAATCAGTTGTTGCACCGCCACCAACATCTAAGAAACATGCTGGTTTGCCTCCATTATCAGACAACATATCGAGTGTAGACATTACTAGTCCTGCACCATTTCCAACAACTGCAATATCTCCATCTAATTCTACTAGAGAAAAACCACTTTTTTCTGCTCTTTCTTCAATCTCTGTTTTTTCTTGATACTTTTGTAATTCATCATGTCTAAAGTTACTGTTATCATCTGTTACAAATTTACCGTCAAGTGCCATCAATGAGCCGTCTTGCATAATTGCTAGCGGATTTATCTCTGCAAGTTCTGCTTCTTTTTCAACTGTAAGTTTTGCTAACTTTTGTAATGTGTCCACAAAGTCGTCTGCAGCTTTACCTTCCAGTTTCATCTCTTTTGCAACTTCTCTTGCTACTTGATCTGAAACTTCACCTAGACCCACTTCTTTAATAATTTGATTTTTAACTGATTCTATTTCAACTCCTCCTTCAGGTGATGCAATAATTGTATAGCATCTTTTTGATCGATTCAAAAATAATGACAGATACAACTCTTTTTTGATATCTGCCATCTTTTCAAGTAAAATTGCTCTTGCCTTTTCTCCTTTAATTGTCAAACCTAACACTTGTGGATACTTTAACTCAAATTCGTCATCATTTTGACATTTTTGAATACCTCCTGCTTTTCCTCTACCTCCTACGGGAACTTGAATTTTAATTACAAATGGATATCCTAACTCTTTTGCATGTTTTCTGCCTTCCTCTATAGTTGTAGATGCTTTGCTTGGAAGGAGATTAATTCCATAGTTTCTGAACAACTCTTTTGCTTGAAACTCTAATAAACGCATACAAAAGCCAACAATTTTACGATCTTTATTAATTATGAGGCTAATTTAGCTGCTCTTCTAGAAAATCAATTACTTGTAAAAATCGATCACGACTTTTTCTTAATAATTCTTGAGGAAATTCTTCAATTGTAAAAACATGTTGTTGATGAAAACTTGGAACTATCACTCCTCCAGATGTGACAAGTTGTTCAATAACATAATCTTTGGTGATGGTACATACAATTTCTTCATACGAATCTTCTTCTTCTTCTAATGTTTGTCTATACAATACAATTGGCTTGTTGGTCTTTGCAACAATATCTGAGCCTTTTTTTAAGAGATCTGTTAAATGTTGAATCTGCCAAGCATCAAGACTAATCTGTTTTACCATACAATTCTTACACGTTTTTTCTATTTATCATACCGGTTTAACTAAAAGCTAACCAGTTGGTTCATTTTTAATTAAAAGAAAAGAGTATGATTTGGCTATTATGCCATATCAAGTGCTCTAGAATGTTTTCTGGTATGTGGTCTTTCTCCAGAATATTTTCTTCTCATGTGTCCTGATGGTCTTCCATAGATTAATTCTAGGAACCAAGACTCATGTTCGATCTCTTCGGCCAAAATGTCTTTTGCAATGTCATACGTTGTAGGATCTTTTCCGAAAGTCATTTTACAGACCTTATCCCAATTTACAATTGCACCCTGTTCGGCTTTGAGACATTTTTCTAGTATTGCCTTGTGATCTGTTGGATTTGTTGGAAGCTGTAAGAACTCACATCCTGACATTTTGATGAATTGTGTAGCGTCATTTGGAAGTGAACCTCCTAACTGATAAATTCTCTCAAGGCATGCTTCAAAGTGGCTAAGATCCTCTAGTCTTGCATCTTCGATAATTCCTTTGAGTCCTTCTCCCTCCAAGCCTGTACAATGTGCCCTCAAATTGGTAAAGTAGTAGTAGGCAGTAAATTCTACTGATGCATTTTGAATCAATAGTTTTTTTAATTCCTCTACGTCTAAGCCATTTTGTTTTAGAACATTGATTCCAACAACTGCTGGGATTTTTGAATCAGACATGTCTGCTTGTCAAATTAGGTGTTCTAATAAAAATATTGCATTTTACAAAAAATGATTTTAGATAACTGATGGGTTAGTTTGATTGGCTCATTCTACTGAAATTCTTATTTTTAGACCATCAATGTCGTCCTCTTTGTATGTCTTACATGATTCTACAAAATCCACTTTTTTGACTCTGACTAAAAATGCCAAATCTTCTGATTTTTCTTTAACCATTTCCAGCGACTCGTCATCTAAATCCAGTATTGATGCAACATTGAGTATGTCTGTTGGATTATACCCTCTCTCTTTTCTTAGGGTCTGTAGTCGTCTTGCAATATCTTTTACTAATCCTCTTGCCATCATCTCTTTGTTTCTTGAAGTTGATATGAATACAATGTAGTTGTCTCTTTTTGAAACTGCAAATCCTTCATTTGCATCAAAATCAATTCCAAAATCATCACTGTCTAACGAAATCTTTTCTCCGTCAATCTCGTAATCATAATGTCCCTGTTTTTGAAGTAAAGTTATGATCTCTTCTTTGTTAGTTTCAGAAAACATGTTGACCAGTTTTCCCATGTGTTGTTTTGCTTTTGGCCCAATTTTTTTTCGTTCTAATTCAACTACTGGTATCAACGGCAAGTTTAGTTGTTTTAATTCTAAGATCTGGTTTAATCCGGATTCCTTTTCTATCTCATAGATTGTAAATTTCTCTACGTTTAGCTGTGACAATAGTAAATTAGAAAGTGATTCTAGTTTTTTCTTTTGATCCTTACTTACACAAATTAATGCTTCAGCAAGCGGCCATCTTCGTTTTAGTTTTCCTTTCATTCTTGCAGCTGATGAAATTGAAACAACATCTTTCATGATATCAAATGACTCTTCAATCTCTTCATTTACCAGACTCTCTTGATATTGTGGCCATTTGTCAAGTAATATGCTCTTTTTCCCATCAAATACTGTTTGGTAGAGATACTCACTAGTAAATGGACAAAGTGGATGAATCAAGACATCTAATGTTTTAAGAACATCGCTTAGTACTGCATAAATTGCCAGTCTCCTGTTCTTTTTTGACTCATCTTCATCCCATAACTCGCCTCTGGTAATTGGAATGTAAATTTGACTTAGATTGTTTATGATAAAATCATCAATAGATTTTGCAGCTTCGTGGAACTTGCAAGATTCATTACGTTCGGTGATTTTTTTAATTAATTTTTGTAATTTAGATACAAGCCAAATATCTGGCGAGGTTAACAATCCGTTTTCTTTTGCCCATGAAATTGTCTTTGTCTCATCAAATTTATCATACTCGCTGTTTTGTTTAAAATATAGATGTAAATTAAATAGCGTGTTTATTACCTGATATGGTCTTGACATTAATTCATCAGTGCTAAAGCTAAGTGGTTCTATCGGGCTTGCCTTCCAAATAAAATAAAATCTGATCAAGTCAGTTGGATATTTTTTTAGTAATTCTTCACCATCGATTACATTTCCTAAACTTTTACTCATTTTGCCACCTTTTTCGTCAAGTACATGACCTTGGAACAAAAATGACTTGAATGGTGGAATTGGTCCATTATTTAGAATTACATTTTCTATCAATAACGTATATGCCCATCCTCTAGTCTGATCAATGCCTTCGGTGAAAAATGGAGCTGGAATACTTTTAGAATATTCTTCATCTGTTAATGATGAATATGGAGCTGATCCGCTGTTATGCCATGTATCCAGTACATACTCTTCTCTTTTTGTATTTGTGCTACTACAATGTTTACATTTTATTATGATATTATCAATCCAAGGACGATGCAATTCAAAATTTGGGCCATCTGGTAATTTTGCAGCTGATTCAACAATATCTTTTCTTGTAAAAAACCAATTTTGTTTTTTACAATCACCGCATATCCAAACAGGTAGTGGACATCCCCAAATTCTTTCTCGCGATATACACCACGGGTGTTTTTCTTTGATAATCCCTAAAAATCTGTTTTTTGGTTGCTCAAAAAAGTACTCTACACTTTCAGCTGCATTGATTGCTTTGTCATCTAGTCTGTCTAGTTTGTAAAACCATCCTTTTCGTGCTAGCCATACAATTGGGTGATGAGACCTCCAACACAGCGGATATTTGTGCTTGATTTTTCCTATTTTTACTAATGCATTTTTCTCCCTTAGGTCTTCTACGATTATTCTGTCGGCATCTCTGACAAACATACCTTCATACTTTCCAGCCAAATCGGTGAACTTTACCTGATCATTTATTGGGTTGAATACTTTGACTTTTCTTTTATTTGCAATTTTGATATCTTCCTCACCATTTGCAGGAGACAAATGAACTAATCCACTACCAGTTGTAGCATCTACAAATTCTTCAGATACTGCTATGTGGAAATTTTTTTCTTTTACACATTCATCTAATCCTGGAATTAAATCTAAAAGTGGATGAATGTATTTTTTACCTTCAAACTCTGAACCTTTGACAGTCTTTATAATTTCATATCCTTCAATATTTACTTCTTTGAAAAATTCTTCAAGTCTTGTCTTTCCAATTATCCATTTTTCATTTTCTACTTTGACATATGTATAATCTTCGTCTGGATTCAACCCTACCATTGCATCCGTAACTAACGTGAATGGCATTGTTGTCCAAACAATTAGGTATGTGTCTTCATCTTTGAGTTTAACTTTGTAGTATAGTGATGGATCCTTGACTTCTTCATATCCTTGATTGACTTCTGCATGACTAAGTGATGTTTGACAGCTAGGACAATAAGCAATTACTGTAAAATCTTCTTCCAATATTTTATTTTCATGTGCTTTTTTTAGTATCTGCCATTCTCTTTCAATAAATTCATCTCGATAAGTCCAATACGCATTGTTGTGATTAAATGACATTCCAAGTAATTCATCTACCTCCACCCATTTTGTGTTGAATTTTTTTACAATCCTCTTACACTCTTCAACTAGTTTTTCAATTCCTACTTTTTCAATAACCTCTGATTTACCTCCAGTTACTCCGAGTTCTTTTTCTGCCTGTAACTCCACAGGAAGCCCCTGTGTGTCCCAACCCCCATTAAATACAATTTTTTTTCCTTTCAGTGTGTTGAATCTGTACCAAAGATCCTTGATTACACGTCCTCTAAGATGTCCTGCGTGTGGAATTCCGTTCATAGTTGGAGGACCTTCAATAAACATGATCTTTTCAGGCTTGTCTGATTCAAAGATTAATTTTTCAATGTCGATTGATTTGACATATGCTTTAATTTCAGACTCGATTGATTTTGCATCAAATTTTGATGAAAGTTCCATCTTGCATTCTGATATAGGTGTGGCATTATAAAGCTAAATTGATTTTCTGATTCTTTATTCGATTCTAGCACTAGTTTCATGTTAATGGCATCAAATGAGTAAAATAACTGAAATATGAAATTGTGTAAAAATGTGTTTTTTATAATTTGATAACTTGGATTATATAATTGAGTGAAAGATAATTTTTGTTGGTTAATGTTTTAGTCATTGGTTCGGGTGGACGAGAACATGCACTATCTTGGAAATTATCGCAAAGTCCCAAAGTTGATACTGTATTTACTGCACCTGGAAATGGCGGTACTGAAAATAATGTTCCAATAAATACTGATGATCTTGATTCCCTTGCAGACTTTGCAAAAAAGAATAATTGTTTTACTGTAGTTGGTCCAGAGGTTCCACTTGCAGCCGGAATTGTTGATAAATTTAATCACATGAATTTGAAAATTTTTGGACCCTCTCAAAATGCAGCACAATTAGAATCTAGCAAAATCTGGGCAAAAAATTTCATGAAAAGAAATGAAATTCAAACAGCAAAATTTGAAATCTTTGATGATCCAAAAAAAGCAGAAGAATATGTAAAATCTCTTGATTATAATGTTGTAGTCAAAGCTGATGGACTTGCATCTGGAAAAGGAGTGATAGTTTGTAATAGTTATGATGAAGCAATTGCAGCAATTAATTCGATATTGGTAAAAAAGGCATTTGGTAATGCCGGTAATAGGATTATTGTAGAGGAGAGAATTGATGGAATCGAAGCTTCTTACATTGCATTATGTGATGGTGTAACTGCAATACCTATGGCATCAAGCCAAGATCACAAAAGAATTTTTGATGACGATAAAGGCCCTAATACAGGAGGGATGGGCGCATATTCTCCAACTCCTGTCATTGATGATGTTCTTGCTGAAAAAATCCAAACTAAAATCATCAATAAAACAATTCAATCAATGAAAAATGAAGGAATTATTTTCAAAGGATTTCTCTATGCCGGAGTAATGATTAGAGATAATGAACCATATGTTTTAGAATTTAATGCACGTATGGGTGATCCAGAATGCCAGCCCATTATGATGAGGATGGACTTTGATTTGTATGATTATTTTGTTGCAAGTGTTGATAGTACATTATCTTCTATGCCTAAACCAAAATGGAAAAACCAATACTCTGTTTGTATTGTTTTAGCATCTAATGGATACCCTGAATCATATCCCATAGGTGAAGAAATAACTGGATTTGATTTAATTCCAAAAAATTCTATTGTTTTTCATGCCGGAACAAAAAAACAAGATGAAAAAATTCTATCAAATGGAGGTAGAGTATTAGGTGTTACTGCACTTGGTGATACCTTATCTTCTGCAATTTCAAATGCATATGCTGCTGTAGAAAAAATCTATTGGCCAAGCAAATTTTGTCGAACGGATATTGGTAAAAAAGGACTATCGTATCTTTGATGTATCAATTATTCTATCTTCAGTAACAATCCAATCTATTATTGCATCATGTTCTGAAGCTGGGATGTTTTTTACTATTTGTTTTTCCATTGTTATTGAAATTGTTTCAATTTTATTTTCAGCTAAAAATCTATCATAAAACCCATGACCGTATCCCAATCTTACCCCCTTTGGTGAAATTCCTACTGTTGGAACCAATATGACATCTAGATTATTATTAATTGGACATTCATTACGAGGCTCCATTATGTCAAAAGCCCCATTTTCCAGATTGCTAACACTCTCAATCTTTCTAAATTCTATATTTTTTCCAATTACTTTGGGCAAAAATACTTCTTTTCCTTCACTTAATGCTTCTTGTATGATGTCTTGTGTCATTATTTCACTTCCAATTGGATAGTACATTCCTATTTTTTTTGCATTTCTATACAAATCTATTTTTTTTAATCTTTTTTGTATTGCTTTGCTTGTAATTTTCATTAAATCAAATGAAGTCCCATCTCTTTTATCAAGAAGAAATTTTCTTAATGATGTTTTTTCTGAATTATCTTTCAATTTGACTACTCAATGATGCAGCTGTTATTGTATTTTTCAATAACATTGCAACTGTCATAGGTCCTACTCCTCCTGGAACAGGCGTTGCATATGATGCTTTTTGAATAATTTGTTCATAATCTGCATCTCCAACTAATTTTTCGTTGTATCTTGATATTGCAACATCAATTACTATTGCATCTTTTTTTATCATGTCTGGTGTTAATGTGAACTTTTTTCTATCCCCAACAGCTGTAATTATAATATCTGCATGTTGACATAATTCCTTGATATTTTTTGTTTTAGAGTGACATGTAATCACGGTTGCATTTCTTGCTAAAAGTAAATGATATAGTGGTTTTCCAACTAAATTACTTCGATTAATTAAAACTACATTTTTTCCATCTAAATCTATTTTGTAATAGTCAAACATTTCCATTACTCCTAATGGTGTACATGCTACAAGTGCAGCTTTTTTCATTGCTAATAACCCTGCATTATGTGGTGTAAGACCATCCACATCTTTTAGAGGAGAAATTCTTGATATTGTAAAAAATTCATCTAATTGATTCGGTAATGGTAATTGCACTAGAATTCCATGAACTGTTTTGTCATTATTTAGTTCATCAATTTTTTTATTTAATTCTAATTGATCAATTTCTGAAGCAAACTTGAAATCTTTAGTGATGATTCCAACTTCTTCACATGCTTTGTGCTTGTTTTTAACATAAGTAGCAGATGCTGGATTATCTCCAACTAGAACAGTTGCTAAACATGGATTGATCCCTTGATTTTTTAATTCTTCAACAGCTTTTCTAACTCTATCTTTTACTGACTGGGCAATTTCTTTACCGTCTATTTTTATACCAGTCATCAAGATTAATTCTAACTTGTAGATATTTAATCCTTGAAATGACTTAAACTACAATTGAAAATCTTAGAAAGGAAATTATGGAACTAAATTGGTGTTATTTTATGTTTGTAGTAATATCTGATGTTCAAATAAAATCTGAATCTCTTGTCAACTTTAAAAATTGGTTTTCAGAATCCAATAAAATAATATCAAAATTTGATGGATTTGTAAATAGACGCCTTTTGGAAACGAAAGATGGCAAACATAGGGTATTAGTTGAATTTGAAAATCTTGAAAAATTCAGTAAAATGCATCATAGTCCTGAGCATGAAAAACTTCATTCCGTGGCTGTATCCTTTATGGAGAAATTACCTGAACCTAAATTTTATACTGTGATCTCACAATAAAATGAACCTAGTTTTTGACGTAAACAAATACATTGAAAAAATAAAAAAAAGTGATAACTACTTTCATACTTTTATCAATAAAGAAAATTTAGCTACTGGTGTACTCGTATTGCAACCTGGAGAAGAAGATACACAAGAACCACATGATAGTGATGAAGTATATTTTATAATCAAAGGTAACGGTTTTTTAAAAATAAAAAACAAAGACTATGAAATTTCTGAAAATAAAATGTATTTTGTAGAGAAAAAAATTCCTCACTTTTTCCATAGTAATTCCAAAGAATTAGTTGTATTGTATTTTTTTAGTGGAATAGATTCTTAGGAAATTATAGTTTTTCTACCTATAATTTTTATTTTATTTTCAGCAAATAATCTAACAGCTTCAGGATAAGCTTGATGCTCTTTTGCTAAAATTCGTTTTGATAATGTTTTTTCTGTATCATTGTTTCTTACTTTGACTACTAGCTGTAAGATTATTGGTCCTGTATCTACTCCCGAATCAACAAAATGTACAGTACATCCTGAATATTTTGCACCATTATCAATTGCCTGTTTTTGAGCATCTAATCCTGGAAAAGCTGGAAGTAAAGCTGGGTGGATGTTAATTATTCTATTTTTATATTTTTTAACAAACTCTGGACTAATTATTCTCATAAAGCCAGCCAAACAAACCAATCCATTTTTTGGTGTAACCCCATGTTTTTCTAGAGTTGATATGATTTTTTTATCATAATCTAATCGACTACCTTTGAAATTTTTACTTTCAATTATTTCTGTTTTTATGCCCATTTTTTGTGCAATTTTCAAACCTTTTGCTTCAGGTTTGTTTGATATGACGATAGCTGGATTAATTGGAATTTTTTTACGTTTGATTGATTTTAAAATGGATTCCATGTTGCTCCCACGTCCTGAAATTAAAATTCCTAGATTTAGCAACTAGTCAATAGTAGATCAAACCTGCAATTTATATCAAATCCAATTATTTTGATTGACATTGTCTCCTCGTATTAGAATGACCAAAAATGGAATACTATGTGAGACTGAAGGTAAACGTGTTAGTTTGGATCCTAAAAAAACTGATTCAATAGGAGTGAATTTTGTATCCCATGCACACTCTGATCATCTTCCATCGAAAAATGGTGGCACTATACTTGCTTCAATTGAGACAAGTGAGATTGCAAATCTTAGAGGCTTTAAGATGGAAAATCATGTACAAAATATTGATGATTTTTCATTAATTGATAGCGGCCATATTTTAGGTGCAAAAGGTTTGCTTTTTGATGATATTTTCTACACTGGGGATATTTGTACAAGAGATAGAGGATTTCTTAAAGGTGGGATAATCCCAAAATGTAAAACGCTAATTACAGAATGTACATTTGGTTTACCAGAATTTGTATTTCCAAAATTAGATGTTATTCAAAAACAAGTCAATGAATTGATCTCAGAACTTTATGGAAAAGGAATTCCTGTAATTTTGTTGGGCTATCAGTTAGGAAAAGCTCAAACTATTACACAACTTTTTGGTCATTGGGGGCCTCTATATTTTCATGATTCAGTAAAACAAATGAATACACTTCACCAGAAACTAGGTATCTCACTAAATGATGGAATCGGTCATACTGAAGCAGAGAAAAATGGATTATTAAAAAACAAACCATGGGTGATGATAGCCCCGTTAATGTCTGAAAAGAATCAATTTCTCAAAGATATGAAATCAAAATATGGTGCAGTGACTATAGGTTTTAGTGGTTGGGCACAATCTCCTCGATTTGCATTTGGACGACGTTCAGACTATTCAATAACTATGAGTGATCATTGTGATTTCAATGAATTAGTGGATTTGGTTATTCGTTCTGGGGCTGAACAAGTTTACACTATACATGGATTTGTTGAAGAATTTGCAGCGCATCTAAGAAAACTTGGAATTAGTGCTCATCCTCTTCGTGAAAATTCTTTAGATGATTTCACTTAGTTTGAAATTTTCCACAATCACAATCCAATACTAAACATGTTTCAGAATTTCTAATGTGATCATGCGAGAAATGTTTGCATTTATCATTTTTACATATTCTCCTTTGAGCCTCTCTTTTAACTATAGATTGTGCAATCGCATTTGCTTTGTCTATTGAATATCCTTTTTTATCGATGTAATAATGAACAATTCTATTGTATAACAAATCTGGATTGAATTGTTTTTCTAGCATCTATTTTCCACCTTGTGATGGTATGTAATGAAGTGTTATGGTTGAGCGAATCTTTGGAATCTTTCTAATTTTATTCGTAATTACATTATCCAGCGAATCTTTTGTGTCTGCTTGAACTTTGCAAAAAACATCATAAATTCCATATGTTCCTCTTACCTCTTTTACTTCTGGAATTTGCATAATTTGATTTATGATCTGCTCTTCAGAACCCAAATCACACTGTATCAAAATATATGCAATTTCCATAATCTATCCTCTTATACTTCCCCGTCTATAATTTGATCCCTCATGGCAACTACATGCACAAGATGGATTATCGCATTTGCTCATACTTTTTTTATTCATGATATGATTTAGTGATTATAGTATTTCAAACCAGCATATTTTTTATTAAAAAACGTTTATTTTTTGAATTTGTTTTAAACAACTGTAAGAATTTTTTACATCTTTCATATGCATTTTAAGTAACATATCTGATGAATATTTTATCCTAACAATAGACCTTTTAACTCTAATTTTTTGTAATTGCCAATTTTTCACTATTATCTTATTTTTTAAAATGAAATTTGTCTCGTATACATAAATCTCAGTAAACGTGTACTTTATTCATGAAAAAAATTCTTGTTCCAATAGATGGTTCTCCAAATTCTGTAAGAGGATTGGAAAAGGCAATTGAATTCGCTAATAATGACAATTCTTCTATAACCCTTCTTCATGTTGCTACACTTCCTCCAGTTCATGTTATTGGGCATTCTAAAGACAAAGTCAAAAGATCTCTGGCAAAAAAATCTCAGAAATTTATCAAGGATGCCGAAGATAGATGCATTAATCAAAGTATATCATTTACGACAAAGTTAGTTTATGGTTCTGATCCTGCATATGATATCGAACAATTTGCTAAGAAATACAAACACGATCTAATTGTAATTGGGGCAAAAGGTAAAAGTACTTTAAAACGTCTTTTCTTGGGAAGTGTTTCAAGCTATCTTGTTGAAACAACAAAGACTCCAGTGACTGTAATAAAATAAACAAGTCAAAAATTTCAATGATTTAAAAATAATCTAATTTCTAAAAATGTATAGTTTTGAAATAATGAGTGTTTATCTTATAAAATCATTTTAAATCTTTAAGTTTCAGTATTTTATGTGAATGCCGTGTGTGAAACTCTGGATGAAATTCATGAAGCCCAATTAGCTGCAGTTATAGCTAGAATGCGAAACGAGCGTTCAAAAACAGAACCACCATCAGTCTGCAATTAAAAATTTATTTTAATATTATGCCAATATCCATAAGATTCGTATGAGTAAAATCAGTTCTAATATTGCATTTTTGTTTTTGAAAAAATCTTGCTGAATCGCTATTTTTTAAAAATTCTTTAATTGTCGATTCGTCAATTTTGACATTCTCAATAATTGCTCCTGCAAATAATGAATTTCCATCTATCCCATCTGTACCTACTGATGCAATGGCGATTTTTTTCATGTTTTGTGCATTCTTTAAAATTCTTAAAACTAATTCTTGATTTCTTCCTCCAGTTCCTTTCCCGATTACTTCAACTGTTGGCTCCCCACCAAATATTAAGCAGCTTTTTTGCTCATCTGAAATATTTTCCATAATTTTTTGCGTAGCATCTTTTATGTTTCCAAATATTTGGATCGTTTTCGTTTTATATCCAAGATCTTTTGCTTTTAATTCCATTGCATCAAGACAATCTTTATTGTTTGCAATGATATAATTTTCAATCAGTGCTTTTTTTGGTGTTTCTGGAATTTTTCCTTTAAACCCATCTTCCAATCTTTGTAAAACTTCTAATGGGATTTTATTTTTTAATTTGTACTTGTTGATTATGTTTAGTGCCTCTAAAAATGTTGTATCGTCCATGTATGTTGTCCCTGATGCAATTGATGAAAGATCATCTCCTTCAACATCAGACATGACAAGTCCAATTCCTTGACATTTGGTATTTTCAACTAGTTTGCCCCCCTTAATTTTTGACAAGTGTTTTCTAATACAGTTAAACTCTTGAATAGTGGCTCCTGATTTTAGTAACAAATTGGTCACGTAGATTTTATCATCCAATGTTATGTCGTCAGGAATTGCGAGTAATGATGATCCACCGCCTGAGACCAAATAAATCACTAATTCTCCTTCTCTTCTATTTTGTAGAAATTTTATCACTTCTTTTGCTGCCTTTACACTTGTCTGATCAGGTTTTGGATGCCCAGAATTAAAAATCTGAAATTTTTTACCTTTTATTTTTGATTTTGAACCCTTTGGAATTACTATGATACCACTTTTAATTGGGATAATTGCGTTTAATGCCCTAGTCATTGAATCTCCGGCTTTTCCAAACGCAACTGTATAGATTCCAGAAAACTTGCTTAGATTGATACTTTTTCCATTAATTTTAATTTCTTCTGGAGTGACAAATTTTGGTATGATGTTTTCTGGGTCTGCAGATTTTAGTCCTGCCTCTAAAATCTTTAATGAATCTATCTTCTTTTCTGATGTTGCCAATTCTTCGTAATTTTGAATAATCATACGTTTCTTTTTCACGCCAAGATATAATAATAATCAATGATGGTTAGATTTATGCACACAGTACGTATTCCAAAAATAATTAATTTTGGAAAAAATGCACTTGGTGAAACAGAATATCCAAAAAATGCCCTAGTTGTCACAACCGTTCCTCCAGAACTTTCTGATAAATGGCTTGGCAAAATGGGAATTAAGGACTATTTACTGTATGACCAAGTAACACCTGAACCATCAATTGATGATGTCAATACTGTTATTTCAAAATTCAAAGACAAGAATCCTTCAGTGCTAATTGGATTAGGAGGAGGCAGTTCAATGGATGTAGTAAAATATGCTGCGCCTGAAATGAAAAAAGAAAAAATCTTGATTCCAACTACATTTGGAACAGGAGCTGAAATGACAACATATTGCGTTTTGAAGTTTGATGGAAAAAAGAAACTATTACGAGAAGACAGATTTCTTGCTGACATGGCTGTAGTTGATTCATATTTTATGGATGGTACTCCGGAACAAGTCATCAAAAGCTCTGTTTGTGATGCATGTGCACAAGCAACCGAGGGCTATGACAGCAAACTTGGTAATGACTTTACAAGAACAATGTGTAAGCAAGCATTTGAAATACTTTATGATGCAATAATGAATGACAAACCAGAAAACTATCCTTATGGTTCAATGCTATCTGGTATTGGATTTGGTAATTGTTCAACTACACTTGGACATGCATTATCATACGTATTCTCCAATGAAGGAATTCCACATGGTTATTCTTTGTCTTCATGTACTACAGTTGCACACAAACATAACAAATCAATCTTCTATGATAGATTCAAAGAAGCCATGGCAAAACTTGGCTTTGACAGACTAACTCTAAAGGCTGATGTATCGGAAGCCGCAGATACTGTAATGACTGATAGGGGACATTTGGATCCAAATCCAATTCCAATCACTAAACAAGATGTCATCAAATGTCTAGAGGATATTAAATCAGGTAATCTATAAAAAATCCCTACGGATTTTACTTTTTTTCTATTTTATTGATATATTGTAACGATTCTCGTTTTGACTAAACTTATTTATGCTAATGTTTTAGTCTAATTGTATGATTGCTGAAAAGCCATTAAAGTTCGGTATTCAAAACGGATTAAACGTTGCCCGTGCAGGATATTCTGAAGATCAAATTTTAACTGCTTGTATGCTTGCTGATAAAACAGGTTATGATTCTATTTTCTATATGGACCATACAAATGTCCCACAATGGAAAAATGCAATTGTTTTGGATCCTTGGGTGATGTTATCTGCAATTGCAGCAGTTACAAATAATGTTGAACTTGGAACTTGTGTCACTGATGCAATCAGAAGACATCCCTCAAATATTGCCTTAGCTGCAATTACACTTGACAGAGTTTCAAAAGGTAGAGCAATTTTAGGAATCGGTGCAGGTGAAGCTCAAAACTTAAAAGAATTTTGTATTCCATTTGAAAAACCAGTTTCAAAATGGGAAGAGCAAATTCAAGTTATCAAAACATTGTATGGTTCAACTCCTGATAATACTGTAAACTACGATGGTAAATATTACAAACTAGAAGGTGCATGTCTTCAAGCACCTCCAATTAGAAAACCACATCCACCAACTTACATGGCATCAGGTGGTACTCGCACTTTAGAACTCACTGGAAAATTAGGAGAAGGATGGTTGCCAATTGGTTACACTCCTGAATTATTTGAAGATCATGCAAAACAAATTCAAACATCTATGAATAAACATAATCGTACTCAAGAAGAAAAAGATAAGTTTCAATATGCACTTGATATCGACGTTTACTTTTCAGAAGATGCAGAAGAATCATGGGCAAAAATGAAAGAAGCTGTAAAGGTAAGCTTGTTCAAGCCTGAAGTCTTACGTGTACATGGTATTAAAGAAATTGAAGGATTTGATTTTGTAAAATACTTTACAGAATATTCAATGTCTGATCAATCATGGATTGTAAAAATGAGAGAGGCTGCAACAAAAATTCCTGATAAAATTGCTCGTTCTTCAACTGCTGTTGGTACTCCTGACGATATCATTCCTACATTTGAACGATTTATGAAGGCTGGTGTAAATCATTTTGTAATTAGATTCTGGGGAAAGAATTACTTTGGTTCAATTGATAAATTTGCAAGCCACGTAATGCCTTATCTGCGCGAACAAATCCAAAAATAAGTCAATTTTAAATCGAAAATCATTTACTATACTATAACTTGCTAATTGTTATGGATGACGAGCTACCTGAGGCAATAAAAAAATGTATCAAAATTCTCGAAGAAAATATTGATATTTTGACTAACATTGAATTGGATTTGGAAGATCAAAAGGAAGATGAGATAGTTTCAGACCTAGAAATCCATGATCTTTATGATATGACTGAAGATTTGGTAGAATCTGCAAAACTAAAACGTGCTGAATTTAATCTAATGCGTAGAAATGCAGAAAATCTTTCACAAAATTAATTTACGATTTATGTGGTCGTCTGTTTTTACTTTTCATTCGTGTGTATGATCTTACTTGTCGTTTTTTGTGTTGTTTTTCAATTCTTTTTCTTGTGCGTGCAGTTGCGTTTGTTTCACCTTGAATTATCTTGACTTTACTTCCATCTCTTAGCATTATTGGTTTTCCTTTAAATCTAAATTCTGCATCATGGCATTTTGTATAATATTTACTTAGACAAAAAAATATTCTATTATTTGTCCCATGCATTTGTTTTACATCTTTTGATTTTTTTAATTCATTGAGAATGTTTCTTAATTGTCCTTTATCAACATCTGAAATTCTGTGTAATTCTCTAAACCAGATGAATTTTGAATTTGATCCCCATTCTTCTAATGTTTTAAGCACTAAATTTGTTGCTTCCATCCATTCTTCTTCTTTCTCGTCCAACTCTTATTCTCTATATTTGTCCTATATTTTAGGAATCTTATTTCACATGAATCTTTTTTTTGTTCTAGTAATTTCTTTTAATCTTGATTTTATTACTTTAGATGATTGGGTTTGATTTTTTTCCATCTCTTTGGCAACTCTGTCAATTTTTTTTATAATCTTTGATTGTTCATCTGATGAAGTTGATTTTAAGAGATTTTTCTTTAATATTTTTAATTCTGAAGAATATTTTTTGAACTCATTTTTTAATTCATTTAGATATGGATCGTCCATAATTTTCTTTAATTACCTTATATTTTAGCGATTAATGATCTGGATTTATAATATTATTAGTAAAATTGTTCTTATTGCAACTAGTTGGAATTTTACAAATAAAATCTCCTCAAAAAATTAAAGAATTTTTGAATCAAGAACACGTTGGACGTATTTCTAGTATTGATGAGCATGGATATCCACAGATAATCCCAATGAATTTTGTTTTTTTAAACGACTTTGTATACATGCATTCTCATATCAAAGGTGAAAAAATAGATAACATCAATAGAAACCACAAAGTTGGTTTTGAAGTTGATAGGGAGTTGGAATTTTTACCCTCATATTTTGAAGATCCGAAAGATGCGTCATTGGCTGACACATTGTATATCAGTGTTGTAATCAAAGGTACTGCATCACTAGTAACAGACAAAGAAGAAAAAACACTTGCGTTAAATGGTTTAATGAAAAAATATCAACCTGAAGGTGGGTATGATCTAATCAAATCATCTATGAGAGTTTTAGATGCAGTAGCTGTGATCAAAGTTATTCCTGAAGTTCTTTCAGGTAAATACAAAATTGGACAAAACATACGTCTTGAAAGTAGAATTCATCTGGCAGAACAAATACTGAAAAGAAATTCTCCAACTGCAAAAGAAACTTTGAAAATTATGGGATTTGAAATAACTAGTTCTGGATTACAGATGGTTGATGAACCTATTTGGTAGATTTACTGTATAGTTTGAATTAAACCTATTTTTTGATTATAATTTCAATCGTATGTGTACTGCAGTTAGATGAACAACAATCACTTGCCCTGTTTTCAAACTCACAATTGCAAATAATGCATATCTTTTTCATAATGAAAATTTCAATCTTTAATTAATAAATAAAATTAAAATATGCTGCTAGTGCTAACCTGCGTTAAATTATGATGTACCGTAGGTGACACTTGGAGAATAGTTAGCTATAAGTTCAGTTTTAGACGATTGTAACTGTTGCAACAAATCCATAAATTTGAACTTGTATCTGACTATGTGCCTACAGGTGATCAACCTCAAGCTATTGACGCTTTAGTTTCAGGTGTGAAAAAAGGAACAGTTCAGACACTATTAGGAGTAACTGGAAGTGGAAAGACATTTTCAATTGCAAATGTAGTTGCAAGAACTGGAAAAAATACACTAGTAATTTCTCACAATAAAACTCTGGCTGCACAACTTTATTCTGAACTCAAACAGTTTTTCCCAAAAAACAACGTTGGATATTTTGTATCGTATTATGATTATTATCAACCTGAAAGCTATCTGCCTCAAACTGATACGTATATTGAAAAAGATACTCAGATTAATGAAAAAATTGAAAAATTACGTTTGGAGGCAACTGCGATGCTTCTGTCTGGCGAGCCTACAATTATTGTATCTACTGTATCCTGTATTTACTCACTTGGTAATCCAAAGGATTGGGAGGATTTGGCAATTACAATTACTGCAGGCGATGTTATAAAAAGAAATGATCTTATAAAAAAATTCATTGATGCACGATATGAAAGAAATGATACTGAAGTGGCTCCTGGAAATTTTAGAGTAAAAGGTGATACTATAGATATCATTCCTGCATATTCTGAAGATATTGTTAGAATTTCGATGTTTGGTGACGATGTTGAAAAAATTACATTGTTAGATAATATCTCACTTAAAGAAAAACGTACAATAACTCAGATGAAAATATTTCCAGCCAAACACTATTTGATTGCAAAAGATGTTAGGGAAAAGGCAATCATTTCAATTAAAAATGAACTAAAACAAAGATTGCCAGAACTCAATGAACTAGAAAAACAACGATTGGAGATGAGAACAAAATATGATCTAGAAATGATTGAAGAATTAGGTTATTGCTCCGGAATTGAAAATTATTCAAGACATTTTGATGGTAGAAAAGCTGGTGAGAAAGCATTTTGTCTGATGGATTTTTTTGGGGATGATTATCTACTTGTCATTGATGAATCTCATGTTACATTACCACAACTACATGGAATGTACAAAGGTGATTATTCAAGAAAAAAACAACTAGTGACGTATGGTTTTCGTTTACCTAGCGCATATGATAATAGACCATTAAAATTTGAAGAATTTGAAGATTATTTGAAAAACACTATTTTTGTATCTGCAACTCCAAGTGATTATGAGAAAAAAATATCATCTCAAATTGCTGAACAACTAGTAAGACCAACTGGACTACTAGACCCTACTGTAGAAATTCGACCAACTAAAGATCAAATGGATGATTTAATCAAAGAAATATCTAAAAGATCCACCAAAAATGAGCGTGTTTTAGTTACAACTTTGACAAAACGGATGGCTGAAGACCTAGCTGAGTACCTCTCCAAAAAACAAGTTAGAGTAAGGTATATGCACTCTGAAATTGAGGGATTACAAAGGACAGAACTTATTCGACAATTACGATTAGGTGAATTTGATGTTCTAGTTGGAATCAATTTGTTAAGGGAAGGATTGGATATTCCTGAAGTTTCACTAGTTGCAATACTTGATGCAGACAAGGAAGGGTTTCTCAGAAATTTTACTAGTTTGATTCAAACTTTTGGAAGAGCAGCAAGAAACGTAAATGGAACCGTAATCATGTATGCTGATACTATTACAAAATCCATGTCTAATGCAATAGATGAAACTAAAAGACGTAAAGAAAAACAAATACAATTCAACAAAGAACACAATATCACTCCAAAGACTATCATAAAATCGGTTCCTGAACAAGTTACCACATTAGATGAGTCTAAACTAAAATCAACCCATGATCTTGCTACTGATATTATTGAGCTAGAATATCAAATGAAAAAATATTCTGAAGAGTTAGATTTTGAGCGAGCAATTGAATGCCGAGATAGGATAAAAAGACTGGAAAAAGAGATCAAATTTAAAGATGGCAGAAAATAAATTAAAAATTCGTGGTGCAAGGCACCATAATTTAAAAAATATTGATGTAGATATTCCAAAAAATAAACTTGTTGTAATTAGTGGATTGTCTGGTTCTGGAAAATCGACTTTAGCTTTTGACACAATTTATGCTGAAGGCCAGAGACGTTATGTTGAATCTCTTTCTGCATATGCAAGACAATTTCTTGAAATGATGGACAAACCTGATGTTGATTCTATTGAAGGTCTTTCACCTGCGATATCGATTCAGCAAAAAACAACAAGCAAAAACCCACGTTCAACTGTTGGAACAACTACTGAAATTTATGATTATATGAGATTGCTTTTTGCAAGAATTGGAATTCCTTATTGTGTGAATTGCTCAAGAAAAATTTCTAGTCAATCAGTTGAAACAATTTGTGATTCTATTCTTAGAGATTTTGCTGATCAAAAGATTCTGATTTTATCTCCAATTGTTCAAAGAAAAAAAGGAACGTACGAAAAATTATTTGAACAGATAAAGAAAGATGGGTATTCAAGAATACGCCTAAATGGGGAAATTTTGAGCCTAGATGAGACAATTCCTCCACTTGATAGACAAAAATGGCATAATATTGAGATTGTAGTGGATAGAATCCAGGCAGAAAAATCTGAAAGATCTAGGCTTTTTGAAGCAATCCAAACTGCAATAAAAGCATCAAAAGGTGATGTTATGATTTCTTCTGATAAATCTGAAAAAATATTTTCCCAAAATAATGCTTGTCCTTATTGTGGTTTAACAATTGGTGAGCTAGAACCACGAACTTTTTCATTTAACTCGCCATTTGGAATGTGTAAGGCATGTAATGGTTTAGGTGTAAAGATGGAATTTGATGAAGATCTTGTAATTCCAGATAAGAGTAAATCGATTTTAGATGGTGCAATTGTTCCTTGGAGTGGAAGATTTTCTGCATTTAGAAAACAAGCGTTAAGAGCTGTTGGTAAAAAATTTGGTTTTGATTTAATGACTCCTATTGAAAAAATATCCACAAAACATCTTAAAATTATTTTACACGGGTCTAATGATCTAATTGATTTTAAATATCAATCAAAATCTGGTGATTCATCATGGCAATACACTGATGCTTTTGAAGGGGTACTTGTTAATCTTCAACGATCATTCATGGAGACTGATTCTGAGTCTAAACGTGAATGGCTAAAACAATTCATGCGTGATACTCCTTGTACTGCATGTAATGGGAAAAAATTAAAACCAGAATCACTTGCAGTAAAAATCAATGATAAGGGAATAATGGATGTGTGTGATTTATCAATTGATCACTGTTATGATTTTTTTTCTACATTACAATTAACTGAGAATGAACAATACATTGCAAAAGATGTACTGAAGGAAATTAAAGAACGATTGGAATTTCTAATGAATGTGGGATTAAACTATCTTACTTTGAATAGATTAAGTTCAACACTATCTGGTGGAGAGTCTCAACGAATTAGACTAGCAACTCAAATCGGTTCTAATCTTACTGGTGTCTTGTATGTACTTGATGAACCAACAATTGGATTACATCAACGTGATAATGAACGTCTTATTAAAACGCTAACAAAGCTACGAGATCTAGGAAATACCGTCATTGTTGTAGAGCATGACGAAGAAATCATGCGGAATTCAGACTGGATTGTTGATTTGGGTCCTGGAGCGGGAGTTCATGGTGGTAACGTAGTATTTGAGGGAACTGTAAAACAAATTCTTCATAATAAAAAATCTGTAACAGGAGAATACCTAAAAAACAATTCTCTTATAAAACTAGATGGAAAAATTCGTAATCGTTCTGGAACTCTGATAATTAAAGGAGCGTCAGAAAATAATTTAAAAAATATCGATGTTGAAATTCCGCTTGGTTTGTTTGTTTCGGTAACTGGTGTTTCTGGCTCTGGAAAATCTACATTGATTAATGATATTTTATTAAAATCACTTGAAAATCATTTTTATAAATCAAATATTAAGTCGGGATCTCATAGTGAAATTTTAGGTCTTGAATATATTGATAAAGTTATAGCAATTGACCAATCCCCAATTGGTAGAACCCCACGTTCTAATCCTGCAACTTACATCGGTGCATTTACTCCTATTAGAGAACTATATGCAAATACTGAGTTATCAAAGGAAAGAGGATATTCATTGGGACAATTTTCTTTTAATGTAGCAGATGGAAGATGTTTTGCATGTGAAGGAGATGGTGTTAAACAAATAGAGATGCAATTCTTGTCTGATGTTTATGTAAAATGTGATGAATGTAAAGGAAAGCGCTACAATTCTGAAACGCTTTCTGTTTTGTATAAGGGAAAAAATATTTCTGATGTGTTAAATATGACTGTATATGAGGCACTACAATTTTTTGAAAACATTCCTTCAATTAAAAGAAAATTACAAACTGTTTATGATGTTGGGTTGGGATACATAAAATTGGGACAATCATCAACTACGTTGTCAGGTGGAGAAGCACAAAGAGTTAAACTTGCATCTGAGTTGTCAAAAAGAGGAACTGGAAAAACATTTTACATTCTTGATGAGCCTACTACAGGATTACATTTTGCTGATGTTCAAAAACTACTTGATGTTCTAAACCGACTCGTAAATTTAGGAAATACTGTGTTGGTAATTGAACATAATTTGGATGTGATCAAAAATTCTGATTGGTTGATTGATTTGGGACCTGAAGGTGGTGATGAAGGTGGACAGATTGTAACTGTTGGAACTCCTGAACAAGTTTCAAAGGCCCCTGGAAGTTATACTGGAAAATATCTTAAAAAATTACTCAAATAATGAATAAAACAATGGCTTTTGATATCTCAAAAATTCACATTCCTTCAAATCCTGGTATTTATTTAATGAAAGATTTTAATGAAAAAATTATCTATATTGGTAAGGCAAAGAATCTAAAAAATAGAGTAAGATCATATTTTCTAAAAAATCAAAATTATAAAACACAAAAACTAGTAGAAAATATTTCTGATATTGAATTTGTATTGACTGATAATGAAAGCGAAGCTTTTCTATTAGAATCTAACATGATAAAAAAATATAGACCAAAATTCAATATTGAATTAAAAGATCAACAACGATATACTTACCTTAGAATATCTGATGAAAAATATCCTCGATTGCTAGTTGCACGCAGAACTCGCAGTGGAAAGTTTCTAGGTGGTGGTAAGATCTTTGGACCATTTATGCAAGGAAGTTCCAAATTACTTACAATTGGTACCCTGCGAAAAGCTTTTCAAATTAGAATCTGTAAACAATTACCAAAAAAAATATGCCTTGAGTATCATCTAGGTAACTGTGAAGGCCCATGCGAGTTTAAAGACGCCCAAAAAAAATATGCCAATCATGTATCTGCATTAGAAGAAGTTCTAAAAGGAAAAAATCAAACTCAGATCTTTACAGAGAAATTAAAAGAAGAGATGTCCCAGGCTGCTACATTACAACAATTTGAACGTGCAAAAGATATTCGAGACACTCTCATTAGATTAGGTAGTCTTCAAACAAAACAAAAAATGGAATATATTGAAAATTCAGATGAAGAATACTTCGGAATTTCTTATAAAGATCAAACTGTGACTGTGATGAATTTTAGAATGATACATGGAGTAATGCGTGATAGTGATAAGTTCTTCTTTGATCTTGTTGGTGATAATGATTTTTCAAATTTTCTATTTCAATATTATACGGTACATAAAATTCCAAAATTTATCTATGTAAATGATCTTCCTAAAAACAAAATACTCTTAGAATCTCTACTCTCACAGCAAGCAGGTTTTTCAGTTAAAATTATTTGTCCAAAACGTGGTAAAAAAAAGAATATCATTGATTTGATTTTGAAAAATATTTCTTTAATTCATTCCAAAGGAGGTAATTTAGGTCTCATTGAATTAAAAGAAATTTTGCATCTCTCTACAATACCACATATCATAGAATGTTTTGATATTTCAAATCATGGAGATGAATTTGCTGTTGGTTCAATGGCAAGATTTGTAGATGGGAAACCTGACAAATCTGGCTACAGAAAATTTAGAATTAAAACAGTTTCTGGTAGAGATGATTTTGCAATGATTGAAGAGGTAATCAAACGACGATATCTGAGATTACTTGAGGAAAATTCTCAATTGCCTGATTTGATATTAATTGATGGTGGAAAGGGTCAACTAAATGCTGCATTAAAATCATTACAATCCCTTGGATTGAATCTTGATTGTATTTCACTTGCTAAAGAAAACGAAGAGGTGTATTTACCAAATCAAA
Source organism: Nitrosarchaeum sp. (assembly GCA_018334095.1). Taxonomy (GTDB): domain Archaea; phylum Thermoproteota; class Nitrososphaeria; order Nitrososphaerales; family Nitrosopumilaceae; genus Nitrosarchaeum. The sequence continues at coordinate 16,952 of JAGXTE010000038.1, read as the reverse complement.
AAAATTCTACTATTATTTCAAAAGATAAACCATCATTGAAAATTTTGCAACATGCTAGAGATGAAACTCATAGATTTGGTGTTGCATACAATAGGGCAATACGTAAAAATAAAATAAAATAAGAAAAAAGGAAAATATTTTTGCTTAGTTAACTATAACTTTTCCAACCATCCATGGGTGTACCATGCAGAAATAATCATAGGATCCTGCATTATCAAATGTATGTGAATATTTTGCTTTTCCCATGACTAGACTACTGTCAAATACTCCTGATGGGCCATCAGCTGGACTGCCACCTGTTACTGTGTGTGCAGCTGTATCTACATTGTCCCATTCTACAGTATCACCTACATTGATTGTAACTGATTCTGGAGTATAACACTCATTAGTTGTTTCACAACCTGGAGATGAAGTTCCAGCTGGAATTATTACACTAACTGTTTTTGGTTCAGATGTTTCAACTGGTGCAACTGGTTTAGTTTCAACTGGTGCAACTGGTTCAGTTTCCATCTTTACCTCTTCTTTAAGCTCTGTAGTTTTTTCTGTTGTCGCCGCAGCACTCTTTACCTTTTCTGCAATGTTTGCCATTGGATCAACCTGTGTCTTTGGTTCGGTATTTGCAATTACTGGGGCTTTAACAACTGGAGCGATATCTTGCGCATATCCTGCATATGCGGCAAAACCCACACCTACAGCTACAATTGCAATAGAAAATGCAATTGCTGCTTTGTCTATGTTTGCCATAATTGATCACAATGATTTTCTCAAGCTAAATAAATCTAATCTTTGATTTTATGGTCATACTTTGAAATAATTACAATATTTGGCAACCAATTGATTTTTTAACAGATTTTAAATTGTCCTAAATTCTTAGTTTCTTCAAAAAATTATGGAAATCTAAAACATACATTGAAAATCTCATATGATCGCTTTAATTGATTTAAACTATGGTCAATCATATTGAACAAGTATTTCTTTTATGATTTAACGTATTTCATAAATTAATAATGCGATGGAGCTGTCACCAAGTAACTCCCGTTTTTGGTCTTAAGCACCTTTGCATTATGTTTTTTTAGCAGCCAAATTTTTCTCAGATTCAACTAACTCATATTTTATTTTTAATCTTCTTTGCTCAATTAATTGTCTGATAAAAAAGGTTCTTTTTTCAATAAATATATAGTCACTTTTTTGATTTGAAATTAAATGCTCAAACACTGTTTTATCATCCGTTGTTATTTTTACAATATCCTCATTTTTTATGATAAATGTACCATTCCCCAAAATATCCCGACATGCAATCCAATGTATTTTGATTGTTGATTTGTTACTTTATCCAAGTAAATTTCTACATGTTCTCTTTTTTGTTCTACAATCGAATCATTTGTTTGAATAACCCATGATATGCTTCTTGAATTACCATCAAAAAATAAAATATGCTCCAATTGTCAACCAAAAAGTGGTTTTTTGTCTATATATTTTGAATCCCGCCCTTATGATCAAAGATTCAAAGATTAACATATGTTAGAGTCACACACATTCTTTTCAAAAATGGTTGATGAACTCGTAGAATTTTCAGAATATGATCCTGAACTTGCTGATGGTATTCGTTGGTTAGATGATCAGGCACAGAAAAAAGGTATCTCATTTTATGATATGGTTTTTGAAGTGTTGTACAAACACGATGTAAATTCTAAAGCAAAAGAATGGCTTAATACAAGAAATTAAAAATTACTTTCTCAAATCAAGAGATTTGTATTCGCAACCTTCTGGTCCGCAATATTTTCCAACGTATACTGCTTTAGGTCTGTAAAGTGCAGGCTTTGGTGCAGCTTCTGCAAATTTTTCTTCAATTATATGTGCAGCCCATCCAACCACCCTTGATATTGCAAAAATTGGTGTATTGAGATCCATTGGAATCTTTAGCATATAGTAAAGAGATGCACTGTACAAATCTACATTTGGATAGATGTCTTTTCCTTTTTGTTTTTTCATTTCTTCAATTGTAATTGTTTCTACTTTTTCTGTAATGGCATACCATGGGTCTCCTGTCTTTGCAGCAAGTTTTCTTGATAATTCTTTAAGGACTTGTGCTCTAGGATCATATGTTTTGTATACTGCATGACCCATACCCATAATTCTTTCACCTTTACTCATTTTTTCTTTAATCCATGGAACAACATTGTCTAATGTCCCAATTTCTAAAAGCATCTTCATTACTTCTGTATTTGCGCCTCCATGAAGTTCTCCACTTAATGCACCAATTGCTGCACTTGTTGCTGAATACATATGTGCTCTAGTTGATGCAACTTGTCTTGCAACAAATGTAGATGCATTAAATGTATGTTCTGCATGAAGAATTAGACAAGTATCAAAAATTTTTTCAATCTCTTCGTCTGGTTTTTCACCTGACATCATATACAAAAAATTTGCCGCATGATCTAAATTTGGATCAGGATCTACTATGTCCAATCCGTCTCTTACTCTTTGCCAACTTGCAATTATGGTTGGTACTTTGGCAATTAGGTTGATTGCTCTGTCATAACTTGCTTCTTTAGTTGCAAACTCTTCATCATAATATCCAGCTAGTGCTGCCACAAATGCTTGTAACATATCCATAGGGTCTGCATCTTTTCTCCAATTTCCCATATTGATCTGCATTCTTTTAGTAATCCATCTGGCATCACTTAGTTTGGATTTGAATTCTAATAGTTGCTCTTTGGTTGGCAAAGCGTCATGTAATAACAAATATGCAGTTTCTTCAAAACTTGATCTTTTTGTGAGTTCTAATATGTCATAGCCTCGATAAATTAGCTTGCCTTTCTCTCCATCTATGTTTGAGATTCTGGTATCTGCAACCTCAATTCCACGTAAGCCTATGTTTTTTGTCTCCACGGCTTTACTCTGTGAAATCTTTTATTATATTTATGCGAAAAATACGTCTATGAAGTTTAGTAATTAGTCTAATCTGACAACTCTGGCTCATAAATGATTATTTTTTGATAAAAATTATGAATCCCTCAGAAAGAGAACTTTTAGAGAAACTTGACAATCTTGTTTTGACTGCATCTGGAGATGAATTACTAAAAATTCAAGAGATAGATATTCAAACTCAACTAGACGGTGTATCATTTTATGACGCATTTGTAAATTCAACATCATTAGCAAATCAAAGCATAAAACAGGAATCCAGTGAATCCCAGTAGATTTCATTCTTGATTTAAATGAGGGCATGTAAGTGAATCGACAATAATGGTCTCATCTAAGACAAAGAAAACTGTAAAACCTACAAAGAAAAAAATAGTGAAAAAAACAAAATCTACACAAAGAACTAAAGTTATTTGTATATCTCATAAAGAAGATGCAGATGGAATTAGTTCGGCAGCTTTGATTAGACAAGCATTTGGCGGTGATTCTGTTTTAGTTGATTATCCAGGTCAAATGGAAGCTATACAGAAAGTGTGTGCCGATGAAAAATTAAAATCTCTGTATATTTGTGATTTAGGACTAAGCAAAAAGAATCAAGATGAGTTTGTTGAATTATTAAAAACTCTAAAAAAGAATCATGTCTCTGTAACCTACATTGATCATCATGACATAGATCCAGAAATTACAAAGGCTCTAGAAAAAATTAAAGTTAAAATGATTCATGATATCAACGAATGTACTACAGTTCAAGTCTATAATGCCTTTAAATCGAAACTTTCTGATCATGCTCCATTCATTGCGGCTTGTGCTGCTATTACTGATTATATGGAAGATAGACCAATTGGTTCTAAATTACTTCAAATCTATGATAGACAATTTGCATTGATCAATGCAACTGTTCTTACCTACAATATAGTTGGACATCAAAAAGATCCTGATTATTTGTTGTATCTTGTAGAGGAATTAGCAGAATCTAAATTCCCTCATGAAATTCCAAATACTTTTGAATTTGCACAAATTCAGGTTGATAAATTAGCCCAAATAATTGCCAAAGTCAAAAAAGGAATGAAAACTATGAAAAATATCGGATATATGGAAATTATGGATTCTGGAGCAAGTGGCGCTGTTAATTTTGTTTTAGGATTATCTGGAAAGGATGTTGGTGTTGCATACAAAGAGCGTGTTGATCACGGTATCTATGCTGTTTCAGTTAGAGGCTCGAAGTCTTGTAAAGTTCATTTGGGTCAAATTGTTAATTTACTTGCAACTGAACTTGGTGGTTCTGGTGGAGGACATGATAAAGCATGTGGCGCAGTAATTCCAAAACCCAAAATAAAAAAATTCCTTACAGAATTTAATAAAAAATTAAATTAAATTTCAAAATTCGATTATTTTTTATTTAATTTCAACTATTGCATCGATCTCAGTCATTGAATCTAGAGGCAGGCTTGATACTCCAACTGCAATTCTGGTGTGCTTTCCACTATCTCCAAATATTTCATAAAGTAAATCCGATGCTGCATTGATTACTTTTGGATGTTGTGTGAATTCTGGTACTGAATTTACAAATCCTGATAGTCTTACAAATCTAGAAATCTTCTCAAGATCTCCTAATTCTTTTTTTAATTGTGCAAGTATGTTTATTACACAAACTCTTGCTGATTTTTGTGCAGTTTCAATATTTGCATCAGATACTTTTCCAGTAAATGCAACTTTTCCATCTTGTAATGGAATTTGTCCTGAAACATATAACAAATTTCCCGTTTTTACTAGCGGGATATATGAACCAGCAGGGGTTGGTGGGACTGGAATGTTTATTCCAATTGATTTTATTTTTGCCTCAATCATAAATTTATGGTTTAATTTAGATGATTTTAATTTTTACTTATTTTTATGGTGACCTTTTCGCCTTTGGTTTGGTTATTTTGATATATTGTTCTTGTTTTGAATCCTTGTTTTTGAAGACATCCGTCTAAGACATATGCCCATGGTAATGAATGTCCACTGTTTAATTTTGATTCAATTGTTATGTTTTTAGTATTCGCATCAAAATTTACATGCCCAGAACACATAATTTGTAATGCTGCATCCATAATCTCGATAATCTCATCTAATGACTTATTTTTTAATTGAATTCCATTTTTCTCAAGTAGTTTGAGCATATCTAAGTCGGGTTTCTTTGAAACCATAATTGAATTTAGAATGTATGTTAATCCATTTTCATTAATAATTCGAATAATTTTGTATACTTCTTGTGCTTCATTTTTTGTCATATCTGCAAGAGCATCTGTTTTTACTGAGTTTCTCCAAATATCTGCAAAAACCCTGTTTTGATTTATTCCTAATACTTCAGTTGATGAAAATATTGCCCCTTTTCCATTTTCATCATCAATCATTAATACTTCAGTTTCATCAAAGACAAAACAATTTTGTATAATATCTGACGATCTAATTTTTACTTCGTTTGGTATTGCCCTGTAGGATTCTGAACCAATCAAAGTTGATGGTAACAATAATTTTACTTCTAAATTTCTGCGAAGTACTGAAAGTAATTGTTCTTTACATTCTGCAAGTAATCCTAAACCCCATTGATCAACCATGATGTTAATAGAAGATTTTGACCCTTCAACCATCATTCTTAATTGCTCTAGTACGTTGTTTGCACTAATGTGAAAATATCTTTTTTCTTCTGATCCTCTTGATTTTCTGCTTTCCTCACTTGCCTTTTTTAAATTTGAAATCAAAGCATTCATTGCATTTACTTTGTTAATTTGTTCATGAATTACTGAATCAAAAGCATCTTCAGGTGCAATTGCAGTACACATAATTGGCTTACTTTTTGAAATAATGACTAATTTTTTACTTTCTAGCTTTAGTAGAGTTGGATAAATTTTGGTTCTTGGAAGATCGGAATAATATGCAAGCTCACTTGCGGATATCGTTCCCTTTGATATAAGGGCAACATATGCCTGAGCCTCATATTTGCTGAGCCCAAATTCTTCAAGACTGACAGTCAATGTTTGTTCATTTACCATGATTCTCATTTACATCTGATTAGGTAATATTGAAAGCTAAATTCCTTTACACAAATACTCAAAAAAATTCAAAATTGTAACTCCTTGGTGGTGTTACTGCGGTTACTGATAAAATTGTGACACCGTCCTGAAATATCAAATCTATGTTGACAATATGGCATGATGGTTAATCCTAATCTAGTTAGAAACGAAAGTTCTAGCGTATCTCAGACAGTTACTATTGTTCCTAGACTAGAATACTCCAACTATTTGCTAAGTGGTATAATGGATACTTTAAAAAGAAAAAAGACAGAGATAAAAAAATTAAATCGAGTATATCTAGAACTAGATAATGATGACCATACATGTGTTAGAGCACTAGATTTTGAAAGAACAATCTCCTTTTCTTTAGAAATTCTTTCTAAAATACACAAGAAAATTACCTCTATTTCTGGTATTACCAGTATTCCTAAACTTTTACCTTTAATCCCTATGATGCGAACTGTCAGTGCTCAGCTTTATACCTTGCTTCCTGTTTGCAGTAAAAATCTTTCAGAGTTGTCAGTCCACTTAGGTAGTATTATTTTAGATTCTGCAATTCTTACTGAGGCTAGATTTGATTTTAGCCAGTCAAACATTGAATCATCTTTGGTCCTAAATGAAGTAAAATTGATGGTAGACTCTAAAATAAATAAGCAGTATCCTAATCTTGATTTTTCTAAAGCATGCAATACTTGAACTTTCTTAACCCTAAAACTGATTTACCAAAAGACATCTCTAATATTCAATCAATATCTGCAAAAATTGAAAAAAAACTATCCGCGTCTGGTGTTCAAATTGATAAATTACCTTTGGAGGAATTACAGGATATAAATAAAATTGTTGGATTGGCCAATTTTATGCTCTGTAAATATGAAGATAAAAAAGAAACGCGTTTAATTTTACAGCATTTTGTTTCAATAATAGGTGATTCTGCCCAATCAATGGAAAGCATTGATGATGATATCTCTGAATTAATTTTGTCAGCTGAAGATTCTATAAACAAAGTAAAAAATATGCACTCAAAAATTTCAGAAAAATCTGATCTTGAAAAATCATATCTTGATGAATCTGATGATGAATCAAAAAATGGTTCATTTAATTTAACCAATTTTACTACACCAATTAACACCTCCAAATACCAAGAAAAATCTCAAGGGGATACTGTACAAGTGATATAGATGAGTTTAGCCCCACAAGAATTAGAAAATAATGCAAGCAAGTATGCTTCTGAGGCAATCAAGTTTGACTCTCAAGGAGCACGAGGCATGGCTATTACTCATTACCAACATGCAATTGATGCACTTGTAAAACTAATACAACTTTATCCTACCAGCAAACTTAATCCAATTTACAAAGATAGATGCAATTCATACCATAACAGAATAACTGCACTCCAAGAATCTCGCGGAGTTGAGCCTGCAGTTGACCCTAACGCTTCTCCTAAAGAACAACAGGCATCTGTCCAAAGACAAACTGATGAAAATGACTTTGAAGATCTTGTAATGAAAGAAAAACCAAATGTTACTTGGAGTGAAGTCATTGGGTTAGATGATGCAAAGAATGCTTTACGTGAATCTATTGTTTATCCGACAAAAAGACCAGACCTATTTCCTTTAGGTTGGCCCAAAGGAATGCTACTTTATGGTCCACCTGGAACTGGAAAGACAATGTTAGCTGCTGCAACTGCTAACGAAATGGATGGCTACTTCATTAATGTTGATGCTGCATCTATGATGAGTAAATGGCTTGGTGAAGCTGAAAAGAATGTTTCAAAATTATTTGTAATGGCAAGAAAATATGCAGAAAAAGAAGGCAAACCTGTTATTCTTTTTGTAGATGAAGTTGATTCTCTTTTAGGTTCTAGAAATAGCGAAGTTGGAGGAGAAGTAAGAACCAAAAACCAATTCTTAACTGAGATGGATGGTGTTAATGGAAAAGGAAAAGATCTGATGCTTTACGTAATTGGTGCTACAAACAAACCATGGAGTCTTGATTGGCCATTTCTTAGAAGATTCCAAAAAAGAATTTACGTTTCACTTCCCACTCAAGCTGCAAGAGAGAATCTATTTCAACAATATACTGCTCCATTGAAAAATGCTGTTAGAGTCAACGTGGCAGAACTCTCAAAACTATTTGATGGTTACAGTGCAAGTGATATCAAAGATGTTTGTCAGGCAGCACAAATCAAAGCAGTACATGAGATATTCAATTCCCCTGATTATCATGAACCAGTAGAAGGTGAAGCTCCAATACAACCACGCGAACTTACAACTGCTGATTTTAAGGCAATAATGGAAAGAAGAAAACCAAGTGTTTCACTTGAAATGGTACGTGCATACCACAAGTGGAGTGAAGAATTCCGCGCCCTTTGAGATCTATTTTATTTTTTTAGCGATCAACCTTCAAAAAACTTAAATCCAGAATCAAAAGTACTCGTCGAGGGTCACAATTACTACAAAGAAATCAGTCCACGCAAACAAGTTTGGGAAGCTAATTTTTGATGATGGTACGGTTTTAGATGGTAAAGGATTCGGTTATTCTACGACTGTTTTTGGTGAAATTGTCTTTAATACTGGAATGGTTGGGTATACTGAGACCCTAACTGATCCATCCTATAGCGGTCAGATTCTTACTCTTACTTACCCTCTTGTAGGAAATTATGGAGTTCCTGATCCCTCGCTTACAGACAAAGATGGAATTTCAACATTCTTTGAATCTAATAAAATCCAAATACGTGGTTTAGTTGTACATGAACTCTCTTTATCTGCTAGCCATTGGAATATGTCTATGACTTTGGATGAATGGATGTATAATGAAAAAATTCCCGGAATTTCAGGAATTGATACTAGAGCAGTAACAAAAAATCTTCGTCAAGGTGGAGTAAAAATGGCAGCATTAGTAGTATCTGATACTGAAATTAATGTAGAACAAGTAAAAAAACAACTCGCAAATGCAACTCATTACAATTCTGAACAATTTATGGACGTGGTATCTACAAAACAAGAAGTGGTTTATGGTTCTGAAGAAAAATCTGTTGTTGTAATTGATACTGGTACAAAAAATGCTATACTGAGAAACATCCGTGAACTAGGATACAAAGTGATACGATTACCTTGGAATACATCTTTTGAAAAAATAATGTCCTATAATCCAAATGGAGTTGTAATTAGCAATGGACCTGGTGATCCTCAAAACTGTCCCGATACTATAGAAACTGCAAAAAAATTAATCGAAAAAAATATTCCTACTCTTGGAATATGTTTAGGTGCACAAATTATTGGTCTTGCAGGAAACACTCAAACTTACAAATTAAAATATGGTCATAGAGGACAAAACAAACCGTGTGTTAATTTGGAAAATAATCAAGTCTATGTTACAAGTCAGAATCATGGTTATGGAATAACTCCTGAATCATTAAAAACATCTGAATTTACTTTATGGTTTACAAACGCAGACGATAAAACAGTCGAAGGAATCAAACACAAAAAACAAAATTGTATTGCAGTTCAGTTTCATCCCGAAGCTGCACCGGGGCCTTATGATTGCAAATTCGTCTTTGAAGAGCTCAAGAACCTTATGGAGGAAGGCAAATCTGCCAAAAAATGAGTCGATAAAAAAAATTCTTGTACTTGGTAGTGGGGCAATAAAAATCGGAGAAGCCGGCGAGAGTCGCTAAAAACGACCGCCAATTTGACTACTCCGGAAGCCAATGCCTCAAAGCAATACACGAAGACGGACTGAAAAGTATTCTAATCAATCCGAACATTGCAACAATCCAGACTGATACTAGATTTGCAAATAATGTGTATCTACTACCTGTCAATGCTGAGTATGTGGAGTCTGTTATCGAAAAGGAAAGACCGGATGGAATTATGTTGGCCTATGGTGGCCAAACTGCTCTAAACTGCGGTATTAATCTTGCAGAAGCAGGCATACTTCAAAAGTATGGAGTTAAAGTATTAGGTACACAAATCCCTGGAATTCAAAGAACTGAGGATCGACAACTCTTCAAAGACTCTATGACACAATGTAATGTTCCAGTTCTAAAAAGTAGGACTGTTAGAAATTTTACAGATGCAAAAGAAATAGCTCAGGAATTAGGATATCCTGTAATTATTCGCGTCGCATATACACTTGGAGGAAAAGGTGGTGGAGTTGCCTATAATGAAATTGAATTACACGAAATTGTCGAACGTGGATTGCGTGCAAGTCTTGTGGGACAAGTTCTAGTTGAAGAATACATTGGACACTGGAAGCAAATAGAATATGAAGTAATGCAAGATTGGGATGGAAATAATGTCATTGTATGTAATATGGAAAATGTTCTATCTATGAAAGTCCACACTGGTGATAATATCGTTGTTGCGCCTTCTCAGACAATTAATAATCATGAATATCATATGTTGCGTACTGCAGCTTTACGTGCAACAAAACATGTTGGAATAGTTGGTGAATGCAATATCCAATATGCATTAGATTCTGATTCTGACCGATATGTGGCAATCGAAATTAATCCAAGATTGTCTCGTTCTTCTGCGCTTGCAAGCAAAGCAACTGGTTATCCATTGGCATACATGTCTGCCAAAATTGGATTGGGATATACTCTTCCTGAATTAGTAAATAGAATCACTAAATCCACTACTGCTTGTTTTGAACCATCATTAGATTATGTTGTGTGTAAACATCCTCGTTGGGATTTTGGTAAATTTGATCTTGTAAAACGAAAACTTGGCCCTACAATGAAATCCGTTGGTGAAGTTATGGGGGTTGGAAGAAGCTTTGAGGAATCATTACAAAAAGCAATACGTATGCTTGACATTGGAAATGATGGTCTTGTTTTAAACAGAGCAAACATGAAAACGTTTGACGAAGAGCAAATAGAAGATAAATTGTCTCATCCTGATGATTTGATTTTGTATTATGTTGCAGCTGCACTTAAAATTGGAATTTCAGTAGAAAGAATTTACAAGTTATCTGCAATTGATCCATGGTTTATTGAAAAGATCAAAAACATCGTAGATGTAGAATCTAAATTAAAACAAGAAGAACTTTCATCTTCTTTACTTTGGGAGTCAAAAAAATTGGGTTTCTCTGATAAGCAGATTGCTCGTGCTAAAGACAAATCTCCTGAAGAAGTACGTGAAATACGTAAAAAAGCAGGAGTTCTACCCTCAGTAAAGCAAATAGATACTCTTGCAGCTGAATGGCCAGCTGTCACAAATTATCTATATCTGACATATGGCGGAAATCAAAATGATATTGTTGTTAATCCTGATGAAAAAGGAGTAATTGTCCTAGGTGCTGGACCATATCGTATAGGCAGTAGTGTGGAATTTGATTGGGGTACTGTTAACATGGTTTGGGGTTTGCAAGAAAACGGAGAAAAAAATGTTTCAGTAGTGAACTGTAATCCTGAAACTGTTTCAACTGATTATGATATTTGCAGCAGATTATACTTTGAAGAATTGACTTTGGAGAGAATTTTAGATATTGCCGAATTTGAAAATCCTAAAGGAATCATTACATGTGTAGGTGGACAAACTGCAAATAATCTTACGCTTGGTCTAGCAAAACTTGGTGTTAACATTATGGGTACTAGTGCAAATGATGTTGATAGGGCAGAAGACCGTTCCAAATTTAGTGCTGAATTAGATAAATTACATATTCAACAACCTCGATGGCAAGCATTTTCAAATGTTTTAGAGGCCAAAAACTTTGCAAATGATGTAGGCTTTCCAGTAATTGTTAGACCATCATACGTGTTATCAGGCGCTGCAATGAAAGTTGTTTGGTCTCAAGATGAATTAAAAAAATATGTTAAAGAAGCTACTGATGTATCCCCCGATCATCCTGTTGTAATTTCAAAATTCATGTTAAACTCACTTGAAGTTGATGTTGATGGAGTAAGTAATGGAACTGATGTTATCATTGGAGCTATAGTTGAACATATTGAAAGTGCTGGTGTTCACTCTGGTGATGCTATGATGTGTATTCCACCGTGGAGACTAAATAATAAAACCATTGAAACAATAACTGAATATTCAATAAAGATTGCAAAAACGTTTAATGTCAAAGGACCATTTAATTTACAATTTTTAATACATGATGATCATGTCTATGTGATTGAATTAAACATTAGAGCATCACGTTCTATGCCATTTGTATCAAAGCTTGTTAAAACAAATCTGATCATGCTTGCAGCCAAGGCGATTTTGGGTAAACCTTTGCCTAAATTACCTGAAAATAAATGGCAAAAAATTCACAATTTTGGAATAAAAGTTCCGCAATTTTCTTTTATGGCCCTAGAAGGGGCAGACATTCGATTAGGCGTGGAAATGCAGTCTACTGGTGAGGTTGCATGCTTTGGAACCAGCTTTTATGACGCACTTGCAAAAGGCCTTACCTCTGCGGGATACCATCTACCAAACACAGGAACTGCTCTTGTCACAGTTGGCGGTTCTCAAAATAAAGAAAAATTATTACAACCAATTGCGCGATTAAAAAATCTTGGATTTAAAATCGTCGCAACAGAACACACTGCAGAATTTTTTGAAGAAAAAATTGGTGACATTGAAGTAGTTCATAAAATATCTGAGCCTACAAGAAAGCCAAATATCGCTGATTTACTTTATGAACGAAAAATTGACTTTATCATAAACATTCCAAGTACATCAACACTTGAAAAATATGTTGGAATGCTTGAAGATGAATATCAAATCAGACGAAAATCTTTAGAATTGGGAATTCCGGTTCTTACTACAATTGAACTAGCTGATTCTTTTGTAAAGACTTTGGAATGGCTTAAAGACAATAAAACAACTAGAGACCCTATAGAACCATATGATAAAATTGATTAATCTTCTTAGGACATAAAATTTTATTTATATTAAAATATTTGATCCATATTTCATAACACTTGATCAATCATTGACTCATCCCCAATAATTGTCCCATCTAATGTAATTATTTTAGCCGTTGATACATGTTTGATTCTTTCTATTATCGGTGAAATGGATTTTTTATATTTTTTTTTATGTGCTGCATAAAAATATCTATTAAATGATGGAATTATTGTAATCTCTATGTCTCCAGATTTGTTTGGAAAAATATTTTGTTTTTCTGTTTTCATTGTCACCCAGACTCTTTGTCCATTTAATAATGAATCTTCTTGAAAAAATACTGGATGTACATGACCCATTATAATTTTGTCAACATGAGAAAAATTCTCTGAGGGCATTGTATGTCCATGTGTAAGTAAAATATTTTCTTCTACCATTCCGGTAGTACTGATCATTGAAACGTTTTCGGGAATTAGTCTCTGAATATTTGCATCATGATTTCCAGGAATTAACGTTATGTGACATTTCTCTTGAATTTTTTTAAAAAATAAAGGAACATCATCCCATTCACTCTTTGAAATATTTTTAATACTTGATTTTACATCCCCTAGTAAAATTAGAGAATCTGGCTTTTCTAATTCAATTACATCTAATAATTCTGATATTGTTTCATTGATAGAAGAATTCTTTCCAATAAAAATTTCATTTGATGCAAATATACTTTCAAAACCAATATGAATATCTGTTATTATGAGATTCTTTTTTCCTCCCTCTAAAACCATTATTGGTTTTAATGGCATTATTCTTGTTTTGAGCATCAAAGATATACGATGGACTTTGGATTAAATTCTTGTGAACAAAGATTCTGAGCGAATTAAATCTGTTGTTTCTGAAAATCGAGTTAAACTACATATTTTTGAACCAAGTCAAAGAAAGATCTGGACAGTAGTAGGAAAAAGCAAGGAACATTGGTTAGATCCTGATGCGCAATATTGTTCATGCAATGGGTATTATTTTGGACGATTAAATGAAAAAACAACTTGCTATCATTTGGAATCTGTGTATTTAGCTCAACGAGAAAACAAAATTGAAAAAATTATCTTTTCTGATGACGAGTATGGTGATTTTCTTTCAGGATTAATTTCTGATTTATAATGATACTGAATTAGAACTTGTTAATAACCAGGAAACTATACAAAATAATTATGGATGAGAATCAATACAATTCGCTAATTGAAAAAATTGCAACAATGATGGAAACTGATGGAATTTCTGTTGATGAACAAAATATTCAGAAACTTCAAAAATACAAAGACAATGTAAAATCAAATTCAAATCTAAACGAAGATGATTCATTAAAATTGGTTTACGAATCACTGCTTTATTTAAAATTAAAAAATTCTGATTCTGGTGATCCACTTCAAAAAGGTGATGAGTTTGGGGCTGGATTTTCTTGAGTTTATCCTAGTGGAACAGTATCGATATCATCTTTAGAAACACCTTTCCACAATCCTATCATCCCTTCTGGTTTTACTTGTTCAACTTTGGTTATATGTTGAATTTTTATATGATCTGGCGTAGGTGGCATCCAAAGCATTGCCATGTAATCTCCCACGTTTCCAACTTTGCTTGGCACTGCCATTATGATCTTTTCCTTCAAAAATCCTTTTGAGACTAGGACTGTGATTGCTTTTTCTTGTAGATCCATTCGTCCATGTGTGAATAGATAGACGTTTTTTTGATTGTCAATTTCTACCATATTTTCTTTGGAGTCTTATGCTAAATCAATCTTTCCTGATCTACTACCTGCCAAAAAGGGTTAAATTAGAATAAACAAAATTTTGTATTGTGAAGATATTTACTGTCGGAAGCAAATCCTTTGTTACGAGCTTTCAGTTAGCTGGTGTACCTGGTGTAATATCAGATTCACCTACAAAGACATTAGATGAAATCAAAAAACTAACTGATGATTCTGATGTTGGATTAGTATTGGTAAGTGATGACATGACTGAATCTATAAATGATGAATTAACCAAACTTCGTGCAGAAAAATCTACTCTGGTCTTTGCATTGCCTTCAGCAGGAAGTGAAAAATCTGAAGTTGATTATAGATTAATGCTTAAAAAGATTCTTGGTGTATAATCTAATCTACTTATATTCAATATTCTAAAGTTTTGATATGAAAACTGCTTCTGTCAAGAAACCATCCGTTATTTCAATCAACGAAACAGAACATCCTGTTTTGAGTTCTGGCGATATTCTGGTTCAAATGCATGCATGTGGAATTTGTGGTTCTGATCTGGAAAAAGTGTTTGGAGAATATGGGCAACCATCAATGCGACTAGGTCATGAACCTGCAGGAATTGTGCTGGATGTTGGTCCTAATGTTACTGCATTTAAAAAAGGAGATAGAGTATTCACTCATCATCACGTACCATGTTACTCTTGTCACTTATGTAATCATGGTAATGAAACAATGTGTCCAAAATACTATGAAACAAATCTATCTCCATGTGGTTTATCTGAAGAGTATGTTGTACCGCAATGGAATGTAGACCATGGTGGTGTCCTAAAGATTCCTGATTCTATGAGTTTTGAAGAGGCTGCAATGATTGAACCATTAGCATGTTGTGTTAGGGCATGGACAAAATACTCTTATCGTGAAGGAGACTCTGTTGCCGTTTTTGGTGTTGGACCAACTGGAATGATGCACGTAATGCTTGCTAAATCTAAAAAATTCTCCAAGATTTTCTGCTTTGATGTTAATGAATTTCGATTGAAATTTGCAAAAAAATTTAACATTACTGATTCAATCCACTCTCTCGATGAAAAACGAAAAGAAAAAATTTTAGATCATACTGAAAAGCGTGGTGTGGATGTTGCAATTGTTGCAACTAGTAGTCTAAAAGCATTAGACGATGCAATAGACATGGTGCGAAAAGGCGGTACTGTTATGATGTTTGGTGTTCCTTCAAAGGACTCAAAAATTATTTTGGATATGAATAAAATTTATTCTAAAGAAGTTACTCTAGTAACAAGTTATGCTGCATCTGATAATGATACTAAGGAAGCTCTCAAACTGATAGAATCATCTGAAATAGATGTGAAGCAATTAGTTACTCATACGTATACCATTTCAGAGTCTCAAAAAGCATTTGATCATGCTAAAAGTGGAGATAATGCAATGAAAATAATTATCACAAAATAAGAAAGGCTTAAGAAAGGTATTTTTATTCTTTCAAAAACGAAGATACATGGATTGGGGATTAAAAAATAGAATTTCACAAATAATTAAACCCCAAAATAATCGTGCATTAATGTTGGCAGTTGATCATGGATACTTTTTAGGCCCAACTGAAAAATTAGAAAACCCAAAAAAAGTAATTGCACCACTATTGAAATACTGTGATTCATTAATGCTTACACGTGGTGTACAGCGAACTTCAGTTCCCACATCTACTAATGTCCCAATGGTTTTACGTGTCTCTGGGGGTTCTAGTATTATTGGTGAAGACTTGTCAAAAGAAGAGATCACCGTTAGTATCAAAGATGCTATTCGACTAAATGCTTGTGCCCTTGCAATGTCTATCTTTGTTGGCTCAAAATATGAACATCAAACAATTGTAAATCTTGGAAAATTGGTTAATGAAGCTGAAGAATATGGAATTCCGGTACTTGCAGTTACTGCAGTAGGTAAAGAACTTGGTAAAGATGCTAGATATCTTTCATTGGCATGTAGAATTGCTGCAGAACAAGGCGCTCATATTGTTAAAACATACTATTGTGAAAATTTTGAAAAAGTGGTTCAATCTTGTCCAGTTCCAATAATCGTTGCAGGTGGAAAAAAGATTCCTGAAAGAGATGCTTTACAATTAACTTACAATGCAATTAAAGGCGGTGCAGTAGGTGTTGACATGGGCCGAAATATCTGGCAATCTGATAATCCTGTAGCAATGATTAGAGCAGTAAGATCTATTGTACATGGAAATTCGAATGTTGATCAAGCCTACAAATTATATCAATCACTTCGAAATGAAAGATCTAATCAAAACAAACCTAATCAAAACAAACCTAATCAAAACAAACCTAATCAAAACAAACCTAATCAAAACAAACCTAATCAAAACAAACC
>JAGXTE010000037.1 GCA_018334095.1 Nitrosarchaeum sp. | reverse complement strand
GGTTCGTAACAACCTACACATGCTTGAGCATATGCTGATGATATGGTTAAAGTACCGACTGCAGTCAAAACGGCTAATAGCGCGAACGACGTACGGTTGTTCATCTTATTTGCAAAATGAATTTGTCTCTATTTATGTATATTTAAAAAATGAAAAAAGTTGTAAATTTAGTATCTTGGCATAATGCTTAGTTTTGACTTTGCAGATACTGCAATTATTGATATAATTGCTACTGCTAGGATCATCACTGCGATCGCACCAAATTCTGGGATTACAAGACCATTTTCTATTCCTACTTCAATTGAAGATTTATCATTGCCTTGTTGAGCTACAATAGTATAATTGCCATCTTGTTTCCATAATGCGCCTCCTGTTATGATCTCTTTAGTAAAGTGACCATTTGCATTTAGATTTGGAGCAAATTGATCAACGACAATCACATTTCCATTTGGTGCTATTACTTTCAATGTAATTGAATTAGCGCTATCTGTAATGCCACTAATTTTGATTGTGTTAGATCCTGCCATCGAATTTGCTTCTTTAATCACCAGTGTTTTTCTTACTGTTGGGGTTGGTTCCACAAATCCTTTTTCTAAAGTAGATTGACTAACATTTGTTTCTGATGTCATACCGTTTATGACTTCTACACGAAGTGACATTTTATACAATGAACTTCCATGTGGACTTTGTTCAGCTTTTATTGTATAGAATCCATTTTCCTTCCACATTGGAACTTTAAATTCTGTAGCAAAATCACCATTTTTGTCAGGTGTTAATTGACCAATGCTGACTACATTTAGACTAGGAGAAATTACTGTAAATGTAATATCTGTAACAGATGATTTTGTATGTCCGTTAATTGATATTGTGTCAGAACCTTCTGATGCTATAGCAGAAATTGACATTCCTGTGGTTTGAGCAAATACATCTTGTTGAATTGAAGTTATTGAAATTATTGACAAAATCATTACGATTAATGTCATTGATGTTGCTGAACTTTTAAAATTCATTCTAAATTGAAAACGGTTACTTGGTATTTATATACATTTTTAAAAATGATTCTGTATTATTTTTAGGGTCGATCACAAGATCTTAAAAAGAGAAAAAAAGATGAATTTAGTATCTTGGCATAATGCTTAGTTTTGACTTTGCAGATACTGCAATTATTGATATAATTGCTACTGCTAGAATCATAACTGCTATTGTACCAAATTCTGGGACTACGGTAGTACCAATTATCTCGATTTCCTCAGCACCTGCTGGGAATAGAATTGTCAATGTTCTATCTGTAGAAGTTGTTGTTTCCTCAAAGTCTACTTCTTCTCCGTCTACTAAGACAAAGAATGTATCATCTTGATCACCCATCTTTGCATCAATCAAAGCTCTAGGCAATGTAATGACAAGTGAACCATCTTGACTTGCAGTTATTGCAATTATCAAGGAGTTTGCTTCTACATCTGGAGTGATGCTGATTAGTTTACCACCAGTTATCTTGTAACTGACCATAAATTCAGTACCTTCTACTGCCATTTTGGTTTCTTTTGGTCCACCATCTGATGAACCTGCAAATGAGAATGTGGTTTCAGCTGTACGAGTTTGGCTTCCATAAGTTACTTCAATTGTGTATGTTCCTCCTGATCTCATTAGTGGTCCACCGACAACAAATTCAGTACTATATTTTTTGTCTAAACCCACATCCAATTGATCTAGTATTACTCTATTTCCGTTGGGTGCAGTTACTATGAGACTAATAGGAGTTCCAGCAAGAAGTTCTCTTACTTCTCCAGTTACTAAGACTGTATCACCATCTTCGTATGATGTTTTATCTGTAGTAACAGAGATTGGATTTACTATTTGTCCAAATGCTGGTGCTATTCCAATACTTGCAATAATAATTGCAGATAAGGCTAACACCGATAGATGAGTATTCATCAATTTTACGCTCGAATTTATCCTATTTAAGGTTGTGAAAAATATTATTGACTAAAAAGAAAAAAGACTGATTTTCGCCGAATTTCAGATTAGATATATATTAACCTGAGCGTGACTTTTTTTCAGTTTGTGTGTATTGTTTGCTGTTACATTTAATGTTCGTCATGGAGGTTTTGTAGATGGCAACTAAGAAAAATCAGGTTTTAGTGCCTGACCATATTTATGTGCCAAAACATGAAATTATTTCAAAACAAGAAGCTGAAGATGTTCTAAAAAAATATAATTGTAAACCAACAGAATTACCATTAATTTTTGTAAACGATCCTGCAATATTGGGACTAGGTGTAAAACCAGGTGATATGATAAAAATCACAAGAAAAAGCCCAACTGCTGGTGAGAGCCTTTACTACAGATACGTGGTGGAAGTTTAAATGGCAGATCCTTCAGTTAAGCGTTGGCCGATAATTCAAGATATATTGAAACGTGAAGGTATTGCACGTCAACATCTCAACTCATTTGATGAATTTTTAGAAAGAGGTCTTCAAAGTATTATCAACGAAGTAGGGCAAATTGAAATTGAAAATGCTGAATATCCCTACAAAATACAACTAGGTAAAGTCAAACTACAACAACCAAGAATGATGGAGCTTGACGGTTCTATCACTCATATCACTCCAGCAGAAGCTAGACTAAGAAATGTTTCATACTCTGCACCTGTAATGATGGAAGCAAGTGTTGTTGAAGATGGAAAAATCTTAGAATCTAGATTTGTCCATATTGGTGATGTACCTGTAATGGCAAAATCCAACGCTTGTATTTTACATAATTTTTCAACACAAAAATTAGTTGAACATGGTGAGGATCCAAATGATCCTGGTGGCTATTTTATCATCAATGGTTCTGAAAGAGTTATTGTGGGATTAGAAGATCTTTCCTACAACAAAATAATTGTTGATAGAGAAAGTGTCGGTGGAAATACAGTTTTCAAAGCTAAAGTTTATTCTTCAATTGTTGGTTATCGTGCAAAACTAGAATTGGTAATGAAAAACGATGGATTGATTGTAGCTAGAATTCCAGGTTCTCCTGTTGACATTCCTGTTGTTACATTAACTAGGGCACTTGGATTAGAATCTGATAGAGAGATTGCAGCTGCTGTCTCACTTGTTGATGAAATTCAAAATGAATTGGAAGGATCATTTGAAAAAGCAGGTGATGTTCCAACAGCAAAAGATGCAATTGTTTACATCAGTAAAAGAATTGCTCCTGGAATGTTAGAAGAATTCCAAATCAAACGAGCAGAGACTCTTTTAGATTGGGGATTATTACCACACTTAGGTAAACATCCTGAGAATAGAAAAGAAAAGGCACAATTTCTTGGTGAAGCTGCATGTAAATTATTAGAACTTAAACTTGGATGGATCTCACCAGATGACAAAGATCACTATGGAAATAAAGTAATCAAATTTGCAGGACAAATGTTAGCTGATCTATTTAGAACTGCATTTAGAAATTTGGTTCGAGACATGAAATATCAATTAGAAAGGTCTGGTCAAAAAAGAGGTATTAACGCAGTAGCTGCAGCAATTCGTCCAGGTATTATTACTGATAAATTAAACAATGCAATTGCAACCGGAAACTGGGGCCGAGGGCGTGTTGGTGTAACTCAATTACTAGATAGAACAAACTACCTTTCAACTATTAGTCATCTTAGAAGAATTCAATCTCCACTTAGTAGAACTCAACCAAACTTTGAGGCAAGAGATTTACACGCTACTCACTTTGGAAGAATATGTCCTAGTGAAACTCCTGAAGGTTCCAACTGTGGTCTGGTAAAGAACTTGGCACTTTCTGGAATTATTTCTGTAAATGTTCCATCTGAAGAAATTGTTGAGAAATTATATGATCTTGGAACAATTCATTTCTTTGATGCAAAAGAGGATGTGAAAAAAGATGGAGCTAGAATATTTGTTGATGGTAGATTAATTGGCTATTACAAAGATGGTGCTGAACTCGCAGAATCACTAAGAGAATTAAGAAGAAATTCAAAAATTCATCCACATGTTGGAATATCATTTCATCAATCTGCCATTGAAGGTTCTACAAAACGACTTTATGTAAATTGCAATGCAGGACGTGTTTTACGTCCATTGATAATTATCAAAGATAACAAACCATTACTCACACAAGATCTATTGGATAAAGTCTCAAAGAAACTTCTTTCATGGACTGACTTGTTACGTATGGGAGTCTTAGAAATGATTGATGCAAATGAAGAAGAAAATTGCTATATCACCTTAGATGAAAAAGATTCAAAGAAACATACTCATCTGGAAGTATTTCCACCAGCAATTCTTGGTGCAGGTGCTTCTATAATTCCATATCCAGAACATAACCAATCTCCAAGAAATACATATGAATCCGCAATGGCAAAACAAAGTTTAGGATTTTCAACTCCAATGATGAACACCAGTACTTATGTCAGACAACACTTAATGTTGTATCCGCAAACACCAATTGTTAATACTAAAGCAATGAAATTGTTAGGATTAGAAGATAGACCAGCTGGACAAAACTGTGTTGTGGCAGTATTACCATTTGACGGTTATAATATTGAAGACGCAATTGTGCTAAGTAGATCATCAGTTGACAGAGGTCTTGGAAGAACATTCTTCTTTAGAATTTATGATGCAGAAGCAAAACAATATCCAGGTGGAATGCGCGATGCTTTTGAAATTCCAAACGCTGAAGACAACATTCGTGGTTACAAAGGTGAAAAAGCTTATCGATTATTAGAAGAAGATGGAGTAGTTGCATCTGAATCTCCAGTTCATGGTGGAGATATTTTGATTGGAAAAACAAGTCCACCAAGATTCATGGAAGAATATAGAGAATTTGAATCATCTGGACCTTACAGAAGAGATACTTCAATTGGTGTCAGACCATCTGAAACCGGAGTAGTTGATACTGTTGTAATGACACAATCAAACGAAGGCGGAAAGATGTACAAAATTAGAGTTAGGGATATGAGAATTCCTGAAATTGGTGACAAATTTGCATCAAGACATGGACAAAAAGGTGTCTTGGGAATTTTAGCAAAAGCTGAAGACTTGCCATATACTGCTGATGGAATTTCGCCAGACGTTTTGATTAACCCACACGCATTCCCATCAAGAATGACTGTAGGAATGTTCATGGAATCGATTTGTGGTAAGGCGGCAGCATTAAGAGGTAGTCAATTTGATGGCTCTGCCTTTGTAGGCGAAAAAATGGATGAAGTTAAACCTGTAATGGATGCTGCTGGATTCAAATATTCTGGTAAAGAAACAATGTATGATGGAAGAACTGGTAAATCATTTCCAGTCGATGTCTTCATTGGAGTAGTATATTATCAAAAATTACACCACATGGTTGCTGATAAGATTCATGCAAGAGCACGTGGACAAGTTCAGATGTTAACTAAACAACCAACTGAAGGAAGAGCAAGAGGTGGTGGTTTGAGATTTGGTGAGATGGAAAGAGATTGCTTAATTGCATATGGTGCATCAATGATTCTTAAAGATAGATTACTGGACGAATCTGATAAATCTGATATTTTTGTATGTGAGAGATGTGGATTAGTTGCATATCATGATGTTAAACAAAGAAAATACATCTGTAGAGTTTGCGGTGATAAAGCTAAAGTTTCATCAGTCTCTGTTGCATATGCATTCAAACTATTGTTACAAGAAATGCAAAGTTTGAATGTGGCCCCAAGATTACTCATTAAGGAGAAGGTATAATGTCGATTCAAGCAATCAAAACAATTGATGCAATTAGATTTTCAGTTTGGTCTCCAACTGAAATCAGAAAATATTCTGTAGCAGAAATTACAGCTCCTGAAACATATGATGAAGATGGAATGCCTGTACAAGGAGGTCTCATGGATGGTAGACTAGGTACACTTGAACCAGGACAAAAATGTCTAACATGTGGAAATACTGCCGCTAGATGTCCTGGTCACTTTGGTCATATTGAACTTGCAGAACCTGTTTTACATATTGCATTTATTGATAATATTTACAAGTTATTACAATCAACTTGTCGTTCTTGTGCAAGACTTAAGGTCCCACAAGAAGATCTAGAAGAGTTTAGAAAAATCAAAGAAAAACATGCTGCCTATACTGTAATTTCTGAAAAACGTATTCCTGAACAAATTATTGAAAAAGCAAAAAAAGCAAAGGAATGTCCTCATTGTGGTAAAACACAATATGAGTTAATCTTTACAAAACCTACTATCTTTGTTGAAAAAACAGAGATTGGTGAACACAGATTGTTACCAATTACAATTAGAGAAAGATTTACTCAAATTATTGATGATGATCTTAACTTATTATCCTATGATCCTGTGACTGCAAGACCGGAATGGTTTATTTTACAAGCACTACCTGTTCCACCAGTAACTGTAAGACCATCAATTATTCTTGAAACCGGAATTCGTTCTGAAGATGACCTAACACACAAGATGGTAGATATTATCAGAGTTAATCAAAGACTAAAAGAAAGTAAAGAAGCAGGAACACCACCTTTAATTGTTCAAGATTTAGTAGACTTGTTACAATATCATACGACTACATATTTTGATAATGAAGTATCTGGTATTCCACAAGCCCATCATCGTTCCGGACGTCCACTCAAAACATTAACTCAAAGATTAAAAGGAAAAGAAGGAAGATTCAGAGGTTCACTTTCTGGAAAGAGAGTAGATTTCTCTAGTAGAACTGTAATTTCACCTGATCCTAACTTGGACTTGTCTGAAGTAGGAGTTCCTGAACAAGTTGCAATGAAACTAACAATTCCTGAAATTGTAACTGAATGGAATATTGAAAGAATGAGAACACTTGTAATTAATGGACCAAACAAATTCCCTGGAGTTAACTATATCGTAAGACCAGATGGTGTTAAAATTAGATTAGATTTTGTTGAAGATCGTTCTACAATAGCTGAAACATTAGAAATTGGATATCTTGTAGAAAGACATCTTGCTAATGGTGATATTGTTTTGTTTAACAGACAGCCATCCCTTCACCAAATGTCCATTATGGCTCACTATGTGAGAGTATTACCAGGAAAAACTTTCAGATTACATCCATCTGTTTGTCCTCCATACAACGCAGATTTTGATGGTGACGAGATGAACCTTCACGTTCCTCAAAGTGAAGAGGCAAGAGCAGAAGCAATTCTCTTAATGAGAGTTCAAGATCAATTAATTTCACCAAGATACGGTGGTCCAATTATTGGAGCTCTAAGAGACTTTGTCACGGGCGCTTATCTTTTAACTAAAGATGATACTATTTTGACTCCACAAGAATTTTACAATTATGCCATGCTTGGTGGATATACAGATAAACTTCCAAAACCTGCAACAAAAACTAAAGACGGTTTGATGTATACTGGTAAACAATTATTCTCATTATTCTTACCAAAAGATTTCAACTATGTCATTACATCAAAATGGTCAAAAGGAACCAAAGGCGCACAAAAAGACGTTGTAATTAAAAACGGTGAATTACTTAGCGGCGTAATTGATAAATCTTCAATCGGTGCAGAAGAACCAGAAAGTGTGTTGCATAGAATTGCAAAAGACTATGGTAACACAAAGGCAAAGAACTTTTTGAATTCTATTCTAATTATGGTAAAACAGTACATTACTCATTATGGATTTAGTTATGGTTACGCTGACCTTGAAGTACCTGAAAAAGAGAAACAACAGATTCTCGATGATATTCAAGAAACATATGGTATCATATCTGATCTTACTTCTCAATATGAAAAAGGAACTCTAAAGCTTACTAGAGGAATGAGACCTGAAGAAGCACTAGAGGCATACATTGTAAATGAATTGGGAAAAGCAAGAGACAAAGCTGGTATGACTGCAGATCAATCACTTGATCAAAGTAATGCTGGAAGAATTATGGCTACCACTGGTGCAAGAGGTTCAGCACTTAACATCGGTCAGATGGCAGGTGCATTAGGACAACAATCAAGAAGAGGAAGTAGATTACATGCTGGTTACAATAATCGTGCATTACCACACTATCAAGAACATGATAAAAATCCTGATGCACACGGTTTTGTTAAATCAAATTACAGAGAAGGACTTTCAGCACTTGAATTCTTCTTCCATGCAATGGGAGGTAGAGAAGGTCTTGTAGATACTGCAGTTAGAACACAACAAAGTGGATACATGCAGCGTAGACTTATCAACGCATTAGAGCATATTAGATTAGAATACGATGGAACTGTAAGAGATCCACATGGTCACATCATTCAATTCCTTTATGGCGAAGATGGAATAGATGTTGCAAAAAGTGACCACGGTGAGGCATTCAATGTTAATAGATTAATCGAATCCCAAATCATTGTTGATTCTGGAAAGAAAGCAACTAAAGAAGAAATCATAGAATTAACAAAGAAATACACAAAGACATTCAATCCTCGATTAAAAGAACTTGTATCTGAAGGATTACTTGATTCAAAATTAAGTAAGGAGGGTGCAGAAATTGTTTGTAAGAAAGGTCTATCACTATACAACAAAGCCAAAGTTGAACCAGGACAAGCAGTAGGAATTATCACTGCACAGTCAATCGGTGAACCTGGTACTCAGATGACTCTAAGAACATTCCACTTTGCAGGAATTGCAGAAAGAAACGTAACTTTAGGTCTTCCAAGATTAATTGAACTTGTTGATGCAAGAAAGAAACCTGTCACACCAACTATGGATATTTATCTTGATAATGAATCAAAAAAATCAAGAGAAAAAGCAATCGATATAGCAAGAAATGTCTTGCAAACTAAAGTAAGTGCATTAATCTCTGACAGTGAAACTGATTATACATCCCAAATCAAATTAGTTCTTAGTGCAAACAGACTCAAAGAAAGAGGATGTACTGTTAGTGAAGTAGAGGCAGCATTACAATCAAACAAAAAATTCAAAATAGAAACAACTGGAGATCTAATCACTCTAAAACTAGTTGATGAATCTGATGCTCCAACTGTTATTGCAATTAGAAACAAAGTACTCAACACCACTGTAAAAGGAGTTCCAGACATTGAACGTGTAACTCTAGTTCAAAAAGACGATGAATGGGTAATTCAAACAACTGGTTCGAACATTGCCAAAGTACTTGAAGTTCAAGGAATCGATAAGAAAAACGTTAGAACAAACAATGTGTTTGAAATTGCAGGTACATTAGGAATTGAAGCATCTAGAAATGCTTTGATAAATGAGCTGAAAAACACTCTTGAAGATCAGGGTCTAGAAGTTGATAATAGGTATATCATGTTAGTATCTGATTTAATGTGCTCACGAGGTTACATGCAACAAATTGGTAGACACGGAATTGCCGGTACTAAAGATAGTGTTCTTGCAAGAGCTGCATTTGAAATTACAGTTCCAACAATTGCACATGCTGCATTAGCTGGTGAAGTTGAACAACTCAAAGGTATTACTGAAAACGTAATTGTTGGTAGCATGATTCCAATTGGAAGTGGAACCGTAGATCTTTACATGCAAGTAAGTAAGAAGAAATGAGGACAATAACAAATAGTGATTAAAATGGGCGATGAAATTTCTAATCTAATGAGCAATAACAAAGATAAAGTAATTTTATTGCGATTAAGAAACAACAAATCTGTTAGAGGAAATTTACAAGACTTTGATGTTCATATGAATTTGACATTAGAAGACGCTGAAGACATCTCTGATGGAAAAACTGTAAAACTTGGAAAGATACTTTTACGTGGAGATAACATTTTGGCAGTATCTTTACCTGATGAAGAATCTTAAATGAAAAATATTATTCATTCTTAAATATCAAATTCAATCAATATTTCATTATGCTTCTATTGTTTTCTATGGTTTTTTTATTTTTTCTACTACCTGTATATGCTGAACAAATACCTGACTATAACAATCCATATGCTCCTATCTTTACTGACAAAACAGTATACACTTGGACTGATAAAGTCCAAATGACTATTCATGCACCAAGCTGGAACACAGATAGATACTTGATTGATTCAATAGGCGATGATGATCATCCCATCAAAATTTCTACAAGAGGCCATTCACTATCTCCATACAAATTTACTGAAACCGATGTGAATTCTGGAAAGTTTACCGCCGAAATAATTCTTACAGGATTTTCTCATGATGCAGATGGTGATGGTGATTCTGATACAACTCCTAGAACTATAGGAAATGGGCCTACAAGTGGATTTTTAGAATCTGATAGAGACTCTGCATTAACCATAACATTTGAATTTGCAAATGGAGTTGTATTGACTAAATCTGTTCCAATCCAGTGGAATATTAGTTCAATTCAATTCTCTAAAGAAAATTATCTATCTGATCAAACTGCAACAGTACATGTAATTGATCCTGATCTTAATCTCAATCCTGAATCACTAGATCATATCCCGATAAAAATTTCTTCAAATTCTGACGTATCAGGCATAGAAGTAAGTGCAGTAGAGACATCTGAGAGTTCAGGCATATTTTCTTCAACAATATCATTTACCCAAAATCTATCCTCGAGTGGGAATAGACTTTATGCATTACCTGGAGATACAATTTTTGCAAAATATGATGATTATACCCTTCCAAAACCTTATTCCATATCTGATAATTTTGGAGTTGAAACATCTGCAATAATTGGTACTTCTTCTTTGGCATTACAAAGTCTACCAATTATCTTTTCAGATAGTATGGGAAATCAAATATCTACAGTCTCAGCTAATGATCAAATACAGATTGTTGGAAAAATAATAAATCAACAAAATTATAAACAAAAATTTGTTTATCTCTTTCAAGTAAAAGACGAGAACAATTTTGTAGTATCTTTATCTTGGATACAAGGAGAAATATCCGCAAATCAAAATTTAGACATTTCACAATCATGGACTCCACAACAAACCGGAAACTATTCCATTGAGACATACACATGGAACTCGTTGACTAACGCAGCTCCACTATCTCCGTCATTATCAACATCAGTTTTTGTTAATTAAGTAATAGTATGATTTCTACTTAATCAATAAATACAAAATTACGATTTTAGCCGTGTGTTTGGATATAAAATTGGATTATTATTAGTGTTAATTGTATTATTTCCACTTACAATACCTTCAATATTTGCCGATCCAATTTTGCTAGACTTTGATAAAACCGAGTACCATACTGGTGATAATATGCTGATTACAGGACAAGTCTCAAATTATAAGATGCCAATAATAGCAATGAGTCTTTTTGATCCTGATGGAGATATTTTATCTGCAAATAATTTGATTATTGATTCCAATGGTACATTCTCTAAATTTTTTTCATTAGATTCTCCGTTTTATGATAAATCAGGACAATACACTGTAAAACTAAATTATGGTAAGATAGTCCAAAATGAATTTTTTACAATTATAGGTAATATTTCTGAGCCTGAAATAATAATTCCAGAATCTATAACACCTGAAATTATTTCTATAAACACTGACAAGAATCAATACTATGATCAAAACTTTATCACAATAACAGGGTCTGTTAATACAATTGATTCTCCAACAGTATTGATTGGAATTCATGATCCATACGGTACACCAATTGGATTTTATTTTGGAGAAATTAATTCTGACTTGAAATTTTCTACAAAGTTTCTTGTAAAGTCTGGTGTTAATTTTAAAGTCGATGGAACTTATCAAGTAAAAGCACATTATGGTGAAAGTGAAAAAACAATAAACTTTGAATTTTCTAAAAAACTAGATGCTGTAATAGAACCAGAAATAAAAACACCAGAAATAAAAACACCAGAAATAAAAACACCAGAAATAAAAACACCAGAAATAAAAACACCAGAAATAAAAACACCAGAAATAAAAACACCAGAAA
>JAGXTE010000036.1 GCA_018334095.1 Nitrosarchaeum sp. | reverse complement strand
CATTTCAAAATTAGTATTTAATACAATTAGTTAAATCCAAATTTAATCAAAGGTTTTAATCAAAAATATTTTAGAATATTTGAAGTTACATGAAATCCCTTCAAACAAAGAAACCATCGATTTCCTTAGGAATTATTGCAGTAGCGGTTCCTGCAAAGATGCTGCCAATAATTGTAAAACTTGCAAATTTGAAAGTTTCCCCAACAGACAAAATGCCAGCACCAGGAAACAATTACCAAAAAATGACTTCGCATGTAACAAAATCAGTATGATTAGAAATTTCCCCTTTTGATCATACTGATTCTTTTTTTTAATTTCTCGTCATATTGCCAAATCTTTAATTGAATATGATTAAAATGAAAATTAATGGATCTTAATGAAATACTCACAAAAGAGAGAGATGTACTAAGAGATGAAAATATAGAATTGAGAAACAGGATAAAAGAACTAGAATTGAAAATACAGGAACTGCAAAATAACAAATAGACCCAAGTACTATCTACCACAAATAATCAATTGTGTGCAGCGAGTATCTCTTTTCTTTGTATTCTATTACCGATTGATGCATGTCATCTAGAATCTCTTCGTCCAAATCATCTAATTTGTTAATTTTGAGTCCAAACTCACTTGCATTTTGAATGATTTCTGAAATCTTCAATTAGAAAAAATGCTAAAAATTATAGATTTAAAGTTGTGTATTAGATACGATCATCAGAGTTATCGGATTAAAAGATTATTTGAATTATTTTATAGATCCATGTTTTGATCTAATTTCAGACCCTTGTATCTATTTCTTATAGTTACTTCAGTCACACTTGCAGCTTCTGCGATATCACGTTGAGTGATGTCTTCACCGTTTTTGACACATGCCAAATACAGTGCGGCTGCAGCAAGTCCCATTGGATCTTTTCCTGCAGATTCCTCATGTTCTTGAGATATTTTTAGAACTTTAGCAGCATAACGTTTTGTTTTTTCAGTAATTCCAATTCTACTTGCGATTCTTGCAACACATTGGATTGGGTCAACTACTGGCATCTTTAGATCTAACTCTCTATGTAATAATCGATAACATCTTGCAATGTCTTTTTTCTTCAGATTTGCAGCTTCGCCAACGTCATTTAGTGTACGTGGTGTTTCAGTGTCCCTACATGCAGCGTAAAGGGCAGATGCAATCATTGCAGATATTGATCTTCCACGTACTAATTTTTTCTCAATTGCTTTTCGGTAAATGTAAGCTGCTTTTTCAATTACAGCATCAGAAAGTGCAAGTTTATCTTTTAATCTATTTAGTTCACTTAATGCTTGTCTAAGGTTTCTATCGACGGACTCGTGAACTTGACTTCGGCTATCCCATGTTCTTAATCGCTCGATAGTACTTTTCATTGATGCAGTTAGTGGTTTTCCAGATGCATCTTTATTCATAGGATTAATGATTGTGGATAATCCCATGTCGTGCATAGTAAGGGATGTCGGAGCACCGGCTCGAGCTTTGTTTCCATGTTCATCTTGTGTAAATGATCTCCATTCAGGTCCTGATTCTTGAGATTTTTCAGAAATAACATAGCCACACTTTCCGCAAAATCTTTCTCCCGTTACATCATCAGTTAACAATGCATTTTTTGCGCATCGGGGACAATTATCAGCATTAACAGACTGTAAAACCATGATAGTATTCCTTATTGCTTCGATATAATAACTAGTAGGAAATAGGGAATTATTTATTTTTGCTTATTCGTAAGCCCGGTTCAGAAGATCGCATTATTTTAAAAATAATTAAAAACCAAACAGAAACTAAATCATGATGCGTGCTTATCTCTAGGATCAAGTTTCAGGGATTTGTTAAAGCATTCCAACGCTTCTTCGTAACGACCTAAACTGCGTAAGGCTACAGCCTTAAAATTCCACAAGTCAGGATCATCTTGATTCAAAAGTAATGCTTGCTCAAAATAACCCAAAGACTCTTCAAAATTTCCAGAGTTCAAAGAGGCCTGACCTTTTAAAACAAGTTCCTTGATTTCCAATGTATCAAAAATAGAATCTCTCTGTTTTAAGTTTGAACTGAAGGATTACCTCAAAACGTATCAAAAATAAAGAAAATTAAACATGTATTAAATAATTTAGCTAAAATTTAAATATATTTTTAGGATATAGAAGATACTTGAATTTAGATAAAAATGATGAGAGAATTCTTAAAAATTTGTTGGTAGATGCAAGATTATCGGCAAGACAGCTTGGGCTAAAACTCGGAATGTCTACGGTTACAATATTATCTAGAATTAAAAAACTGGAAAAAGAAAAAGTGATCAAAGGATATACAGCATTAATAGACCATGAAAAATTAGGATATACGCTAACTGCAGTAATTGAAATTATTGCAAAAAAAGACAAAATCATAGACATTGAAACGGAGCTATCAAAAATAGAAAATGTCTGCGGAGTGTATGACATTACAGGAAATACAGATACCCTAGTGATTGCAAAATTCAAATCACGCAACGAGTTAAGCGAGTTTGTAAAAGGAATAGCATCAATCCAAAATATAGAAAATACCATAACTCACGTAGTTCTAAATACTGCGAAAGAAGACTTTAGACTAGCATAAGAAATGAAAAAAGTTAGCATCGCAATATCAAGTATAATTCTCATATGTATGATTCAAAACGTATCTGCACAGATAGATGATACTGAGAGAAAATTGCAAATGGAGTTAGAGGTAACAGATGAGCAGAAGATTATTTTATTTTCAGGCTTTGCAATTGCAGTGATTGGACTTTTCGTATATCTTGCAAGAGATATAATCTTAAGGAAAAAAACCACATATGACGACAAAGAATTTGATTCAAAAAATGACAAAACCTACGAGAAGTATCATTCTGATTGGTCTGATGATTATGAAGAAATAGGAACTAGAAAAAACTCAAAAGAAGACAAAGAATTCAGAAGATTATTGCAGGACCCATCATTACCAGATTATTATAAAATATTAGATGTGTCACACAATGCAACACTTGAAGAGATAAAAAAACAGTACAGAATCATGGCAAAAAAGATACATCCAGACAAAAACAAAGAGGAAAAATCAGATGAAGCGATGGTTCAAATCAACAAGGCATATGAGATATTATCAAATGAGGAACTACGAAAAAAATACGACATACATCTAAACAAAGATTAAGAAGATTCCAGTTTTACCAAAATCATATTTAATTCAATTTTAGATGAACTTTGAACGCTATTTGTCAAATTTGTAAATAACGATAATGATAGTTTTTTACCATCATGAATAATTTGCGTAGTAATTTTAATTTCACGAAATTCAGTATTTGGACCCAACATGGTTTTTGACAATAATGGAATTATTGCTAGATCGTTTATTGTCCCTTTGATCTTGTATGCAAACGTATCTGAAAAATAAACTCCTCCTCTAGTTGTAGGGGCATTAACAGGAGTGGGAGAATTCACAATAGATACATCAGTCAAATCATATGTCATATTATCAATATACAAAACATAGTCAAGAGACTGCTTTTCATTAATACTCATAAGTGATTCGAGTAAATCCAAGTTAACAGACAATAAAATCAAAAAAAAGGATAATTCTATTGAGTCTTTCGAAAAAATAAAGATTTTTCAAAAATCGTCATAAAGATAAAAGAGATTTTCCAAACTTTTAGAGTATTCTTTAAAAACAACAATTAGAATCAGTATCTATTGCAAGAGCTTGTAAACTCACATACCATGCGTAATGAGATTTTGAGCCTAATTGTAGAAAGTGGCATGGATGAAGACTGCTATACTGAAATGCTAGACTATACCATTGAGTTATTTGAGACGCAGGGGCTTGGAAGCGATTACTATGGATATCACAATATCAATCACGAATTAGAGGTAACCCATATTGCTCTGTTATCTGCAAATCTAAACAACACTTCAAAGAGATTTGCCAAGGATGATTTGAAATATCTATATGCTGCAGCTTTGTTTCATGACTTTGATCCTCAAAAAAGTGTAGACAAACCACACGAAGAAAATGTTTTGAGATTTATTTCAGCAGATAAAAGATTAAGAAAATTATTAGACGATGCAGAATTAGACATTGAAATAATCAAGGTGTTAATTCTTAGAACAACATATCCATGGAGTGGTACACTTAGGGAAAATGCAGAAAAACAAATCAAAGAATGTTTTAAAAATTCACCATTAACAAAAGACAGTCAATCAAAACAAGAGCATTTTATGAATCTAGGATGGTATCTTTCAGTAGTAGACAGAATTAGCGGTTATGCATTAGGAAATTTTTCAAAAGCTATGGAGATGGCAAAAATGAATGCACATGCTTTAGCATGGAGACCATCACTTATTGTGAGAAGTTCGGTAGCTTATTTTGAAGAATTGCTAAACAAAGAAACTGAGATGTGCAGATTCATTTTAGAGTCATTACCAACTAACATGAGAAAGAATTTTTTTGATACTGTTTTAGCATTTATGAATCTTAGACAGCAAGAGATTTCAATACAAGCAAACTATACTTATGATAATCTAAAATTAGTTCCAACGATTGAAAAGATCGATACTAGAAAAGATCCTGAGTTTATGAAGACTTTATTTTCAATATTTTTAGAACTGCCAAAACCATTACAATTTGCAAAAGACAATTTTGAAGAATCAGTAAAAGATCAGAACATAATTCTCAACACTTTAAGATTAAATGATTGTCATGGAGAAATAGTAGGATTTGCAAAGGGAGGACCTTTGGAAAATTACAGATTAAGACCAGAGATAAGAGATGAAAATTATGGATTAACCAATACAATATTCCTGGAGCCTCTGGCATTAAAAATGGGATACTGGGGACTAAAAGGAGGAAGCGAAATGCGCCACATGTTCATCATGCAGGCTCATGCTAAAAAATACAAGTATCTCACCAGTTTTGCCTTAAGAGACGTAATAAAATCAAGAGTCGATAAAGAGAGTGCCGAGTTTGTCACAAGATTTGATCCAGAAAGATGGGATTACTATAGAATCAAGATTTAATCACGTATAACAGAAATAAAACCACTAAAAGTCATATGGTAAAACCAGATAACATAACTAAAAGTAAACCAAACAAATCAAGAATAGTGTAGAAATGCTTTATTAACAAAATAATTGCCAGAAAATCATGATAAAGCAATTAGGTGTTACTTTTTCAATATTATTAGTATTCACAATTTTCATCAATCCCGCATTTGCAATAGAACCATTAGACAGAGTAGACATTACAAATCCTAGACTTGTAAATTCATTTGGAACACAAATATCAAATCAGATCAATGTCAACCAACAAGTTCAGATTTCAGTAGATATCAAAAACAATCAAGAAAAAGCTCAAGAATTTGCATACATAGTTCAAATTAAAAATCAAGATAACATAACCATGTCAATAAATTGGGTAATAGGTTCACTTAATCCAGGTCAAACATTTAGTCCGGCGTTATCATGGACTCCAAAGGTATCAGGAGAATACACCGCGGAGATTTTTGTATGGGATATAGAGAACATTGTAAACAATGATGGAAAGATTGCAAAGATAATCAAAAATGATGCACTAGCAGAATATGCAACTTTGAAAATTGTCAGTTAACACCAATCACTTACAAAACATACACAAAAAATACGAGTAAAAAAAATCAGGTACAAATAACATTAGATTTACGTAGGGAATTAAGATCATAGGTTTGCCTCATAGTAAAAAAAAATTAACAAGATCTCGCTAATAGAACCACGTGCCTATTAACGGTATGACAATAGGATATTGCGTAAAGTGCCGAGATAAAAGAGACATCGAAGGCGCAAAACCATACACCATGAAAAATGGCAAACCAGCTCTAAAAGGCACCTGCCCAAAATGCAGTACAGCTATTTTTAGAATCGGTAGAGGCTAGAAACTAACAAGTTAAACTAGTAATGCCATTCCGGAGATAGTCCATTCCACAGCGAACGCAGTGGAGATGGATCTTTTTCTATTTCTTGAATTATTCTATTTTTTACCACAAAGAAAAAATTTTCAAGAGCATCAATTCCGCCATCAGAAAATAGTTCTCCGCCAATCTCTGTAATTCTTTTTTTCTTTTCTACTAATTCAGAAGAGTCATGATTTTGTAAACAAAAGGTAAGCAAATCCAATAATTCCTCTTCAAGCATGAAATCCAACAATGTGGTTTCATTTACAGTTAGCAAAAAGCTTTGCTGAAAATCATAAACAGTAACAAAAAATAGTGTAAATTTTTAGGCTTTGGTAGGATCTCTACTTAGAATATTCAAAACATGTTCAATGATTTGTTTTTGTCCTCCTTCATGAAGATCCATTCGAGTAGTATCAGACCCCATACTTACAAAGATGAGATGATCATTTCCCAATGGGAACGTGATTCTAGTAATTTTCTCAAATGCCGCAACCGCATAAAGCCCTCTTCCAATTTTTGGACTAAGTTGTTTTCTTGCTTTCCATGCACTTGCCGCTCTTTTCAAAGATGCAGCTGTCTCATCTTCGGATAAATAATTAACAATCCCTGGACGATGATTTACTGAAATTATGTTTCCCTCAATATCAGTAATTACACTATGTCGAATATTAACATCAGAATCCATAATTATTTGTAAAAGTTTTGAAGCGTCCATGTCATCCCCCATGTGATAATTTATGTGGAATTGATAACTTTTGCAAATATTCATAGTGAGTTCTCAAAAAATCCATGATTTTACGATCTTCATTTTTATCAATAGGAGCTCCATTTGCAAGTATACTAAGATATTTTAGATCAGAATCTAAGCTATGCAGTGATTTTTTAATTCCACCTACATAACCAGATCGGATATAATCTAAGAGTTTATCTTCAGTTTGGAGAATTTGTTTTTCTAAATTTACAATGTCATCATGAACGCTTTTCAATGATTCAAGTAAGAGACATTACAAAATATTCTTATTTAGTTAATTTCTTAAAATTCATTAAAAAATTTCAGGATTTTTAAACAAAAGAAAAAAGGCAATCAACCTTACACTCGGAATATTTGATTGAAAATATTGTTAAAAATTTTACAATTCACATTATAAAAATTACAACAATAAAACGATAATCATATGTTTCTTTATCCTAACATCACAAGATACCAAAATCACATGCGTAAATCTTGATTGTTGTATGTTATTAAAAATACGAACCGATCAATATTATACTCTATGATGTTCATACTTTGTGAAATATCTATTACTGTCAAGCGTGATAATAATAACAGTAATCATAATTCCAATAGAATCATGGGCAGAATACAATCACAAATGGGATGAGCTAGCAGCTTGGAAAGAAGTCAAAAATAATGAAATACAAGTACTAATAATTCGTGATGCAAAGGTTAGTCAAAAACATGTAGATATTGTCGAAGATACAATAAATTCTAAAGAGGTCGATAATTCTGGAAAAAAATTATTTCAAGGATGGAACGAAGGAATTAAACAAATATCAGAATCACATGGTGTTACAATTCCCACATTACATGTACAATCAAAACTGGACTCACAAGATACAATCATCATCTATTTAATGGATAAAATTGACACCAGTGGTTATGATGGATATACGAATTTGTATTATGATGAAAATGGAAATATTGAAAAAGCTTTTGTAAAAATATTCAATGTAGACGAATTAAACGAGAATCAGTTAAAGACTATAGTCAGACATGAGATTGGTCATGCGTTAGGTTTAGGTCATACTAATGAAAAAAATGACTTGATGCAATCAATCATAGATATGAGACATACTGCAATATCATTATTAGATCTACAAGCATTAGCAAGAATATACTAGAATATTCTAAAGCATTAAAACTTAATAGAAAATCATGTGAATTTACTCCATGAAAAGTTCAGAATTGCAAAAATCATTAAAGAATGTTATTTCAGGAGATGTTTTTTGCGATAAAGAGATTTTGAATTATTATTCAGTAGATGCAAGTGGATATCAAATCATTCCAAAAATTATTGTCATCCCAAAAAATGAGCAAGATGTGATTAACACGGTAAAAATTGCAAAAAAATACAAAACTTCGATTACACCAAGAGGAGCTGGAACAGGATTAGTAGGAAATTCACTTAACAAAGGAATTATTATTGATTTAAAAAAATTTGATGAAATTAAAATTGGGAAAAATTATGTCAAAGTAGGTTCTGGAGTAAACAAGGGGATTCTAGATAATGTCCTAAAAAAAGGCCAGAGATTCTTTCCGCCAAGCCCATCTGTAGGACCGTATTGCTCAACAGGAGGGATGATTGGCAACAATTCATCTGGAAGTAGGAGTTTGAAATATGGCAGTGTCATAGACAATATTAAAAAAATCACATTTGTTGATGGGAATGGGAAAAAAGTATCGCTACCATACAATAAAAAAATAGGTTTGAAAATTTTAAAAATTGCAAAAAAAATACAACTTAATAAATTTCCAAAAGTTACAAAAAATTCTTCAGGATATAGACTGGATGTAATTAAATCAGTTATAGATACGCAAAAAATTATTGCAGGTTCGGAGGGTTCACTTGGAATCGTATTATCAGCAGAACTCAAAATAATCCCTATTCCAAAAAAAAGAATTCTGTTTGTAATAGGATATAAATCAGAAATTGAAGCTGCACGTGACTGTAAGCAGATTGTAACAACATCTCCTTCAGCACTAGAATTTGTAGATAAAACAATAATGAAAAACATCAGTCATAATTTTAATAAAAAAATTAATTGCCTACTTTTTGTAGAGTACGATTTCAAAATAACACGCACTCAAAAAAGATTAAAAAAAATAATTACAGGAGTCATTACAAACACAATCAAAAATGAGTCAGAGATACAACGATGGTGGAAATTTAGAGATTCTGCCCTGTATTATAGCTCAAAATCAATTAAAAATAAAACTCTACATGTAATTGAAGATGCCACTGTACCAGTAGAGCATCTTTCAGAATTGTTCTTAGCAATAAATAAAATCAATCAGAAATTTCATGCCAAATCAATTGCATATGGACATGCAGGTAATGGAAATATCCACATTCGTTTAATTTTAGACAAGAAAAAAACCAAGAGCATCAAATTAATTGCAGATGAATATTTTGATATTGTAATCAAAATGGGCGGAACCATAACAGGAGAACATGGAGATGGATTAGCAAGATCAGAATATGTCAGAAAGCAATACGGGCCAGCAAACTATAAAATTTTCAAAGAGTTGAAAAAGATGTTTGATCCTTCAAACATTCTAAACCCGGGAAAAGTTATTTCTCATAAAAGTACAATAATTAAGAACTTATCAAGCGTGTAAAATTTATAAAAATAAAGTTAAAAATGAAAGACAGCATAAACTTGCTCATTGAAATTCTCGCAAGTCGCCAAGTCGTCTTTCATCACAATGGATTAACAGAATCCAAACTTAAGAGTAACTACGGTTAAACAAATTCCAGAAATCAAATCCCAGAATATGCAGATATGGCAATAATGAAAGATTAGTAAAAAAAATTACTTTAGGCGTCTATAAATCTCTAGAAATTCGTCAGCTAGTGTATAAGATATGTTCAAGAGATGAGCCAATTGGTTCATCGTTGTTTTATCTCGCGATAACTGCCTTAGAATTGTTAATGCTTTTTGAGGAGAGCTTACCGAAAGTGGTAGTTGCCCAGACCAAGTCTTAAATGCATCATTTACATCTAAACAGAAATTCAAAACGAATTGTTCAGAATATGGCATATGCTCAGAAGATTTTGCAGTCTTTAAGAGGACGCCAGATAGTTCACGAAATTCATTTCTTCTATCAATCAACAACATATCCAATGCTTGTTTTATTTTAGCTTCATCTAAGCCAGATTTTTTTACAATGTACGAATTACTCATATCATAATATACGGATAAAGAGAGATAAGGGGTTCTACAATAATATCAAACATTTATTGAATTTTTATAAACATAATAAACAAACGTTAAGAAATTTCAAGAGTACTGATTAATCAGCTATCTCAGCAAATCGATTTTCAACATAATCCCAATTCACTACATTCCACCAATTTGAAACATAGTCAGGTTTTCGATTATTGTATTTTAGATAGTAAGAGTGTTCCCACATATCTAGACCTAAAAGAGGGATTTTCCTTATTGACCAAGGACTATCTTGATTTGCAGTAGTAATCATCTCTATTTTATTAAAAGTTTGATTAAACACAAGCCAACACCAACCACTGCCTTCAATAGACAATGCTTTGTTTGAGAATATTTTTTTAAAATTTTCAAAGTTATCAAAGTACACATCAATAGAATCACCTAACTTGCCGCCAGGATCACCATCGTTTTTTGGAGTCATCGTTTCCCAGAATAATTTATGATTTTCAAATCCACCACCAAAAAAAGACACATCATTTCGGACAGATTCAGGAATGGCATTTAGATCAGATAGAATAGAGGTGATGTATTGAGGATGAAACTCTCCAGAAATTGTTGCCAGTGTTTTGTTTAATCCATCAACATATGCCTGATGATGTTTTTGATGGTGTATTTCCATGGTTTGAGTATCAATGAATGGTTCTAGATCACCATACCCATAAGGCAGCCTAGGCAATTCATACTTGACCATACCCTAATGAAATAATGTCCACATATATTTTTCAAGTTGAGATAAATAATTTCAACTTTTGATTGATTTATGCACATAATACTAGATAAGAATACTAGATAAGAATACCAGATAAGAATACTAGATAAGAATACCAGATAAGAATACTTGAAAATTAAAAAACTAAAATTTAGTTTATCTTTTTTTAAAATCTATTGATCATATATCATCAGATTTTTTTCTTCTAGCAAGGCATGCAAGTTATGAACAGAACGAAACACATCAGATTCATTTTTTGCTCCAGTACAAACAAGTTTTCCAGATGAAAATATTAGTATGACAGTTTTTGGGTCTAACATCCTGTGAATTAACCCTGGAAATTGTTCAGGCTCATACATACTTCTAGGTAAGGTTCTAGCAGCTTTTTCAAGATGTACTTTTCCACCTAGATTAATTGAAGCTACAATATTTTGAACCGTAATTTCTGCATCCTTTTTTACTTTAATTCCACCTTTTCGAAGTTTTTGGACAACGGTATTTACCGCCTTAATTGCCATTTCTTCAGATTTTCCACCAGTGCAGACCATCTTTCCAGTTCTAAAGATAAGGGTCGCTGTTTTTGGATTTTGTAGTCTAAAGACCAATCCTGGAAATTGGTCTGGATTGTATTCAGTATCTGGAAATTTTTTAGTAATATCATTTAGATCGATTTTTTGATCCACCGATGCAGAGGCAACCACGTTTACAACACTAATGATTGGTTTTGATTGAGGCATACAGATTTTAGATAAACGGCTTTATATATTCTGGATCAATGCTAAAAGCTCATTTTTAGATAAATTAATGAGACAAACAGGATATTGTAGAGATTTTTGCGTATGAAAATTCAATTTTATGAGGCATGGAGGAAAAAGTGATAACCGCTAGTAGAAATTAACTATAATGACAAAATTAGGTCTGATCGATTTAGAAATACTGTTTTTAGGGATTAAAAATAACGGAGCATTTAATGAAAAAGACATTGAAAATTCAGAATTAAAGAGATTGGGAGTTGGAAGAATATTAGATTCGTTGGCATCGCTAAAAGATAGAAAACTGCTAACATTGAATAGTGATGGAACGTTTTCCATAACCGAATTAGCAAAATACACTTTATGGAGTGAACAAATCCCAATAGGTGTCAAAATTTTACGATTGTTAGAAATCAAGTCATTTGACATAGAAACCATTTCAAATTTCTTAAGAAAACCAGAAGATGAATTAATTGAAGAGATTGAAAAGTTGAGAAAAAAGCAGCTAGTCTTAATGTCACCTTTAAGACAAGAATCCAAACTAGTCAAAATGTACGAAATTCTTCCAGAAGGAGTTGAAGAAATTAAGAAAATAGAAGAGTTTGGATTTCAGAGTAACTTGGAAGAAAATACTTCAAAAAAGGAGATTTTTGAATTAATTAATGAATTAGTTGAAGAGTTTAGTAATGAGTCCATTGAAGATAGTAAAAAGAAGGAAATAATTTTAAAACTAGAAAAGATTAAAGAAAAATTAAGTCTAGTTTGACTTTATTTTATCATGGATTTGTGCTAAAATTAATTCAGCCTTATCCCTATTTTCATATGTGTCAGCTGTCTCATCCATAATGGAATCAATCTCATAACTTTTATCAACTAAAATATTTGCAACGTGATCATCAAGTGTTCCCTTTCCAATTAGGTAATATGCAAAGACGGTATTTTTTTGACCGATTCTATGCAATCTATCTTCAGCTTGTCTGTGTATGGCAGGACTCCAATCCAGTTCTGCAAAAATGACATATTTAGCTCTAGTCAAATTAATTCCTACGTTTCCAGCTCGTATACCAGCTATCATAAGTTTTGATTCTCCTTTTTGGAATTTGTCAATTTGTTCTTGACGATTTTTATCTGATTGTCCACCAATAATCGTAACTGGGGAAAATTCTTCAAGACTTGTATGTAATAATTTATGGATTACTTTGTGATGACAGAATACCACTACACTTTCCTCAATCTCCATAATATTTTTAACAAAATTAATCACGTGTGGAACTTTGGCAATACCTGCAATCTGTCGTTCACTTTGAATTGCTCTTTGATATGATGCTGATTTGTCAAATGCTGTTTCAGCATCTTTTTGTTCTTCTTCAAGTTTATTCCATATTTTCCCTAGTTCATCAAGATAATAGTCAGTATCAGCATCGATGACTTCTTTGTATCTAACTTTATCTTTTAATTCCTTTAAAACGTCAGACTTTTTTCGCCTAAGCATGACATGTTTCTGCAATTCATTTCGAAGTGAGGCTCGTTTGTTCTCAAGTACGATTGCTTTGCCTTTTTCATTAACATAACAAAAGTACTCACAAAATTCTTTGAAACTTCCAAGCAAACCAGGTCTCAAAATATCAACAATTGGCCATATTTCAGAGCCTCTGTTGTAAATTGGAGTACCAGACAAACCAATTCTATATGAAATTGAAGAAAGTGCTGCTAGTTTTTTGACAGCCTTGTATTTTTGAGTAGTTTTTGATCTTAGATTATGAACCTCATCACAAACAATTGTTCGAATATTTAATTTTGATAAATCAGAAAGACGTTTGTAAAGTAATTCATAGTTTATTATGTAAAAATCAGTTACAGGAAGCTCTTTAGATTTTCCAGTTCTAATTATAGTAGATGTTGGAGAGTCGGATTCGATAATTCTTCCATTTCTACTTTTTTTCTTTAAAAATTTGGAAATTTCTCTTTCCCAATTATTCAAAGTAACTAATGGGGCAACAACAAGTACTGGGAAGGTTTGTTTTTCAGTTGCAACATAAGATAATGTTTGTACAGTTTTTCCCAAGCCCATTTCATCAGCAAGTAATGCATTGCCTGATGATTTTAACAAGAAATCTAATCCCTCTCTTTGAAAATTCAACAGTTTTCCACGGAATTGTTCGCCTGTTTTTGCACGATTGAGATTATATTTTACAGGCGGATTAATGGGTTTTGGAGTATATGTTTTTACAATTTTTCGTTGCCATGCAGATTTAGACAAAATTTCAAGAGGATAACGATCCATGATTAATTTTATCTGCTTTACACTTTCAACACTATCTGGGATTATCACTTCATCTGTATTTTCACCATACCATGCTTCAGGCACGAGTCTAGATATCATACTCACGGCTCGTTGACCGGTAATCTTCCAACTCCAAATTTTTGAATATTTGTCTAAAACATACTCTAATGTTCCAAAATTTTCCATGGATGTCGCCATAATTTGTCGATAGAATGTTTTATTGCCTTATGA
The DNA here is from genome assembly GCA_018334095.1 of Nitrosarchaeum sp. Taxonomy (GTDB): domain Archaea; phylum Thermoproteota; class Nitrososphaeria; order Nitrososphaerales; family Nitrosopumilaceae; genus Nitrosarchaeum. The sequence goes on along the minus strand of JAGXTE010000036.1, from coordinate 37,033 downwards.
ATCTTGATGTTTTTTACGATCAGACTTCAGATCCTCAAAAATCCACAATGGTTAAAATAAGATGAAATTTTAATAATAAGGCTCAAAAAATTGAGCTGTGTCTTTAATGATGCCAGATCAATGTGGCTTGTCTACAGGATGAGGTTTTGTATTTTCATCGTGGCAGTCACAGTGACAAAGATGAGTTTTGTGATTATTTATACAGTCAATGCATTCATAATGCTTTCTTACTTCACACGCAGCACAAATCATACTATAACTAAAATGAAGATGAATTTGTATTTTTTCTATTTTGGGTAAACTAGTACTCGATTTCACTTCGTCGAAGTAGGTTGTGAGTTAAATCCACATATCCTTGAGGATCAAGTTCCTTTGCAAATCCTTTGTCAATGTTTATTAAATAAATTGAATGTAAATGAGCATTTAGAATATCAGAATATTGAATTGGAGGATTTTTGTAATATCGATCACATAGATCTTTAACTTTTTTCACATCAGATTCACTTCTTGCATTTGGAGGCATAAGGAAAATTTTAGGTATTGGAACTAGGCCAATCACAGGAGTTGCCAGAGAAAATTTAGTACAGTGTTTACTGTATCTAGCAATTTTACTCATTATCCTTGCGGTAAAGTAATCAATTGTATCCAGAGCATGATCAGGAGGTGTGAATCCTGTTTCGATTTCAATAATGGTATTACCATCTCCTTTTTTACCAAAAAGGTCGCATACTAAAATATCAGAGATTTGTTTTTCTACTTCTACTGAATGTCCACGTGCAATCAGCGTAGATGCACATATGAGTTCCAAAACAGAATGATTAATTTTTACAAGATTTTTTTGATACATTTCAATTAATTGTTGACGAACATAGTTGAGTTTTGGCAGATCTGATTCTTTCAAATTTTTTGATAGTTTTTCAGTAACTTCATAAACATCGTTACGAAATTTTTCTAAATCCATGGATACATAGTAGATTTAATGTCGTTGTTTAAGAACTTGACAGTGTTTTAGAATTTGACTAATCTATTTGAAAAAGACTTGCTTACAATCAAAATAGACATTATTGAAGCAACGAGAATCAAAAGAGCAATGGAACCAAATTCAGGAATAATATGAGTTCCTACAATCTCAAATGAAACTTTGTTACCTATTTGATAATCTAATTTTATTTGTCTTGAATCAGAATCACTTTCTAATTCTTCATATTCTATCATTTTACCATTAGCCATTACAACAAAAGAAGAATCACTACCAGCAGGAGATTTCGAATCTAAGATGTATCTTGGAATATCAAGAGTAATAGCACCAATGTTTTGTCCTTTGATATCTAGAGTCATTGTTTTAGTGTCAGAATTTAATTTTCCTTTTGTTGTGCTTACAAGACCATCAGATATCTTATACGGAATACAATAGATTCGTCCATTATTTGCAATAACTGAAATACTATCGATAGTACATTTGTTAACGCTTCCAGTTAAAGATGGAACTAGAGTAAAATTAGTTTTGAATTGTCTTGTCTCAGAACCGCTTTGAACTTTTAAGATGTATTCCCCGTCTTTAGACCATAGAGGACTTTCAGTGTTTAGTTTGAAAGAGAAATTACCATCAGCATCAGGAGTTATTTGTTGTATGGTTACTATGTTCCCTATAGGATTAGTTACAACAGCTAAGATTGGTGCGACTGTGTTTTGTGGTTTCAAGTATCCAGTTGCAGTGATAACTGAAAAATGATCATAAGTGTGTGAATCAGTCCAAACAGTCAATGGAAAAATCTCTTTGTATAGATCAATTTCGTAAGAGGGGATTTGTACACAGTTAACACATTTGATTTCTTTTTCTCCAAAAGAAGTACCGGCAAATGATAAAGTTACAGTTAGTGATAGTATCAAAACAGCTAAAATAGTAATGTTCACGTCATAACGGCTAAGATCATAATATTTATAGATTTTTAATAATATGTTCATTTTTCATACAAGTGTTATTTGAGGCATTGTAAAAACTACCAACAAAACAGGTTAGCACAAAAAATAGGCATAAAAGATCAAAGTTTGTTTTGAGAATCAGCAAATTTCTTCATATGTTCATTCCAGGAGGACATGATTGAAAGACGTGTTTCTAGATAATTCTCAAAGTTTTTTCTTGATGCATCAACTTGCATTAGATACAACTTTGAGAATTCATTTGTATAATCTTCAAATATTTTTAGTAACGATTTATCTGTATTTTCAAAGAAAGTTCCTTCAAATTTTCGCATCACATGAAATAATTGTTCAATATAATTATTGTATTCTCTGTTACCATCAGAAAAATTTTTGATTACAAGAGGCAAAAATGATTCACGATTATCAATAAACTGTTTAATGCTCTTCTCAAAAATATCTGCAAATGTTTTTGATTCTAAAGTTTCATCCATATTAGTTACTAATTGATTTTGTATAAATACATACAATCATGACTGAAATACACCATCAACTTTAGAATCTATATTATTTGAATTAAACGTGGAACTTACAAGTCCATAGTCTTTATGGTCAACTGTGATATCTACATGATATGTCGTTTTAGAAATATCATTAATTATAGTCTTAAAATTTGAAGTAAAAAAAGTTCCAGAGAAAATTGTTGCGTCATTAGTTCTAATTATTACATTAGCACTTTTTGTATGTCCAGTAGCATCTACATATTCCAATAAAACATCACCATTTGATTGTTGAATCATAGATAGTGAAAGATTTTCATAAATCGGAGAACCATCATAATTAAATTGAATTACTCCATTATTTGAGCCACCATGTGTAATAGGTTGATCAGAAGATTCTTCGGATGGAATATCTTTAGAAGAATCATCCTTGTTTAGAGGGTTAAAGTCAGAAATTTTTTTAGATATTTCTTTTGTAGATTCTTTAGCATTATTTATCTGAGTGTTAATTTTATCTCCTGTCTCATCAACGGTCTTCATAAATCCAATACCGGTCTCAAAGGATTCGTTAGTTTTTTCTTCCAACGTGTTTGCATGTTCTTTTACAGAGTCAACGACTTCAGAGCTAGAATACACACCATTATTTTCAGCGATTAAAAAGATGCCCAAAGCAAGAATTGAGGCTATTACAATTATTTTAATTAGCATTAAATCAAATTTCAAAAAATATGTTTTAGAGGGCTAGTCAAAAAAAATTGGTGGCAAGCTAAAACACATACTTCTCAAAGAATATTCATAGAAAAGGACAGCGAAGATTGCTCAAATCCAAGATTTTTGTAAAATAAATGAGAATCTTTTCTTTGATTTCCAGATTCTAGTCTTATTCTATAGCAGTCTTTCTTTTTTGCAAGGACGATGCAGTATTCAATTAGTTTTTTTCCAATACCTGTGTTTCTAAATTCTTTTGTGACTATTAATTCAGGGATGTACATCTCTAATTTTACCCTGTTTAAACGTCTTAGAAAAATTATACTAACAAGTCCTACTGGTTTGAAACCTTGCTTTGCCAGCAAGATTATCTTTTGGGGATCTGAAAAATAATCTTTAATTTTATTTCTGAATACTTTGATTTCTTTATCATCAATAGGAGTTGGTCTTTCTAGCTCATAGAGTAATTCAAGAATAATTGGAATGTCTTTTTCAGTGGCTTTAACTATGGAGAGATTCACAGATGTATTTCACATTATGGAATTTTAAACATATTCTAATTTTTCATTTAATATCGCTGGAATATTAGAGTCTAGTTTTTCTTTACTGCTTCATATTTTGAAAACTGAGAATTCCACACCACTTTGATATATGGATCAAGTTCATATGTTTGTGCAAACTCTTTTAGATTTTTGTCAGTTGTTTTGTCTAGTTCCTTTAGGGCATCTAGTTTTTCTTGCATGATATTATCTTTAGTTGAATCGTATTGTTTTCTTATTTGGATAATTTTATTACTTAGTTCTTCTTTGGACATGTTTGGTCGTTCGCTTTGATTCTTTATAGCATTTTTTTCTTCTAGTTTTGATTGTAGTATGCCAAGTTATGATTTACATTAAAAATACTATTTGCTTCGATTAATTCAATTCGTTTTGTCTCAGCTGCAATATGATATGCTTGACGTGCTTCACTTAGTGAACCTCCGTTTGCAATAACTATTTTGAGGGCCTCTCTACCTGCGTCTACTTTCATTTGATGAAATTCAAATTGCTCCCAAAAGACTTCCTTAACAGGAGTATCTTGCACTGTATCTACAAATCTTGAAAACGAGTTTCTTGGAGAATAATATTCCCATAATGCTTCCCATTCTTTAAGATCTTGGTTTAGTTTTTCAAGGGCTTGTGCTCTTTTTGCTTCAAGTTCTGCTTTGACTTTCAGTTCTTCATATTTTCTGTCTTCGAGTTCTTTTATCCATTTTTTAGTCTGCTCTATTTTTTTAAGGATGTCTTGTGCAACAGGGTTATTTTCCAAGTCTTTTGATAATGTGATTTGCTCATTTGTTGAAACGTCATTGTCTAATTGTGCAAAAGCTGTTTGAGTGGCTAGCGATGCACACAAAACAAGCAATACTGTAAGAGTAAATCTAGGCACCAATGTCTGAATCAAAAAATGATAATACATAAACAATTCGTACAAAACCTACTAAAATGATCAAATAAAGAACACCTAAGCGTATTCCAAAAAGTATTATGAAAATAACTTAATTTTATTAAAAAAGAATCAATTTGAATCAAATAAAATTACATGTCGGCAAGATTTTCTTTATTCTTTGTCTTATCAATAGAGTTTAGAATTCGCTATTATGCTCAAAAACAAGACCATCATCATCGGTTTATTCTCAATATTTGCATTAAGTATGCTCATCCCAGCCTCAGATGCAGCATTGTGGAGCCTCATAATTCAATCTAGCATCGATAATCCAAAGATACTGCCAGGTGACGCTCCAATAATTTCAGGCAGAATTACTGACCATGCATCAAATCCAGTAAAAGATGTTCAGGTCCATATCAGTACAAAGTATGATTCTTTGTTTACAACCACAAACAATCTAGGGGAGTACGTGGTTCAACTTAGCCACTATGACAGAATGCCAGGAACATATATCGTTAGCATCAAAGCAACTTCGCCTGACGGAAAAACAGGCATTGCAAATACAGAATTTCAGGTCAGAGGAGAATTAACCACAACATCAGTAATTGAAGAAAAACTTTCAACCCCAGAAGCAATAAGATATCTTAATGCAAAATCGTCTGATTTTGAAAAAGATCCTATAGGTTTTATTTTATACTCACATTACCAGAAATTATTACAAGAATTTATTTCAGAAAAGAAGATAGCTGAAAAAATACTAGAAGAACAAAAATTCATCGAAGAACAAACAAGAATTTCAGAGGAGTTACTCTTAAAGGAAATAGAAGAGTTAGATCCTGGTTCTGGGGTTTTTTCAGGATACAAATATGATGATTATGTTAAAAATCTAGATCCTGCAGTAAGAGACACAATTGTGAGTCAGATGAATTTCACCAAAAACATATTTGATGAAGCACAGCAAATCAGAAAAAACATTCTAGAAAATGGAGGAACTCAAGAAGAAGCAAATAAAGCGTATCTAGAAAAAATTACCATTTCAAGACAAACTATAGAAGAATTTGGATACAATACTGAAGAAGGGATATTGCCAGAAGATATAATCATACCAATTAACAGCACGGAACAATTACCAGAAGAGGTAATAGAACAGAAAAACGACACTATCAATACAAATATCGCGGGAATGAACGTAGAGGTTGGAAATAACGGAGCATCATTTTTTGTAAACATCAACGGAACAATCATAGAATTTGTAGTAGACGGGAATCGTATTATTCAAGTAAATCCTAAAAACTAAATTTTATGGATGATTTATCAGTTCTACGCGTGCCTTATAATTAAAAATGCAATAACACCATCAATGAAGATAGACATACCACTACAATGCCCCTCTTGTGGAGGAAAGATGTATTCAGTAAGCTATGATGCATCTTTTTCAATACTGAAAAAAAGAAGTTGGCAAGTATGCAAAGAATGTAATTTTGAAAGGGATTCAGAAAGTTTCAAAAAAGCCATTTGTTGCGTATAACAACTTTTATTTTTAATTCTAAGATTTTTCTTTAAAAATTCGTATTGCTTCCAAATGAGAGCAGTTTGCTTTTAGACCCTTACCATGATGAAATTTGTAGAAATTTTTGAATCCAGGACATTCACAAGTATCAGATGTCACAAAGTAAGATTTTTCTGGATCAGATGATGACTTTATTTGATAAAGGTCATCATCGACTTTAACTACACCGCCACTTTCAACTAGTTTTTTGGCTTTTCGTATTGTACTTGCACTCATAATATAATTACAATACAGTTATTTTTTATTCTTTAATTTTTTCATAACGCTAGACCAATCAACATCATCAATTTTACCTTGAGATAGAGCATTCTCATAAAGCAATTCAAAAACCCAACGGATTATTTCACTCCATATTGCTTTGAGAGAATCTTCATCAGTCCAAACAATACTTGCCTTAACAGCAGTCATTGCCAAAATATTATTGGCGTTTTTACTTGGTTCTTTATTCCATTTTTCTATGACTTTATCACAGAAAGCAAGAATTTCATTTTTTGTCAATACGAGCCTATCGGGGTCAAACGAGTCATTTTTTACCATATAAAGTATAGAAATTCGTACTAAATTAAAATTTTTTTAAATTACCTACTGCAATTATTATAAACTGAGTTCACCATTTCTGGTTATTGACTTTGAAGAGGTATGTCGGAACTCGATTAGTTACAATGTTTGGAGTGTTAATGATTACACTACTTATCACAGTTCTTCTAGTAGGATCAAACATGGATAGTATCTTAAAACAAGGAGTTGTGTTTCAAGTAAGATCTGAGATAACTGAAAATCCTAAAATTTCAGAAAGTTTTTCGTCAGTAGATGAATTTGAATCGTTTGTTCAAATGCAAATTGAACAGAGAATCAAAACTCTAGGGTTAGATGAACCATGGTATTCTCCACAGAGAATAGGATTGACAATGTACAAAATACTTACTCTAGACTTTGGTCGTGCAACATTTCTAACTAGTGATTCTGGATCATCTGATGTCAAAGAAATAATTTTAGAAAAACTTCCTCGAACAATCTTATTGTTTACAACTGCAACAATCATAATTTCTGTAATCGGTATCTTCCTTGGAGCATTTTCAGGAAGCAGAGTTGGTTCAATAGTAGATAGACTAACATCAAGTTTTGCAGTTATCAGCTCTAGTTTTCCCGTGTGGTGGATAGGAATGCTAATGATATTCTTGTTTTCATTTGTGTATCAAATTTTCCCTGCAAGGGCAACACCATTAATTCCATCATCAGATCCAAATTATATCGGTTCATTACTATACCACATGGCATTACCATTAATCACAATTGTAATGATAGGGTTTGGGTCTTGGGCATATCTTGTAAGAAATTTCATAGTAGGAATTATGCAAGAAGATTTCATAATTGCAAAAAAGACAATCGGAGTTGATCAGAAAAAAATAATCTATTCGCACGCTTTAAAAAATGCAGCCCCTCCAATAGTTACAATTCTTGCATTAAGTCTATCAGGATCCCTTGGAGGAGCAATAATCACTGAGGCTGTTTTTGACTGGCCAGGCATGGGTAGATTATATTTTGAAGCAATTACAGTAATGGATCTGCCAATAATTATTGGTGCCACTTACATCTTGACAGTTTTTTTCCTGATTAGTATCTTTATTGCAGATTTACTGTATGGGTACTTTGATCCGAGAGTGAGAGTAGGATGAGTAGTGTCACCCCAACAGAAATCAAAGAGGAATTTTTTAAAAACAAAATAGGAATTGCAGGAATTGTCATACTATCAATTTTAATTTTAACGTCAATCATAGCAGTAATTACAATTCCAGTGGAGACTTTTAAAGAATGGAATAATCCAGGAAGCTGGATTTCATATCCAAAAGTTGCAATTCCAGTTTGGGTTAACTTGTTTTTGAGTGAAAAGATTCCAGAACATAAAATTTTAGAATCACCAAAAATAAACTATGATAATGCAGAAAACATATCAGTTACGTATCATCAATTTGGAATAAATTTTGACTATGATGATTTTCCAAATGATTTCATCTACGAATTTTCTGCAAAATATTCAGGGTCAACATTACTACAGATGGACATAATACGACCTGATGGAATTCATCTAAAATTATTATCAACGTCTTTGCCAAATTTAGATTCTAATTCCATCCATAGTGAAAGGATATTTTCAACAGATGATTCAATTAAAAAAAACCTTATTCTGCAATCAAGCAAGTTTTCATTTTCTTTAGATAATTTATCTGCAGAAGATATTGTTTTTTCTAAAACAGAAAAACAAGAGCCTCTAAAAGGAAATTATGTTTTTTTGATAAAGATGTACGGCAATAATTCAGAAAATAAAATTCAAGATTCCAAACTAATCATAGGGGGCAAGGCATTTGGTATAATGGGAACAGATGAGCTGAGAAGAGATTTGGCAGTAGGTTTACTGTGGGGAACTCCTTTGGCACTTTTCATAGGACTTGTTGTATCTATTGCATCAGTTGTATTAGGTTTACTTTACGGAGTTTATGCAGGTTACAGAGGCAAAAAAACAGACGAAGTAATGATGAGATTTAACGATGTAATCTATGCACTGCCAGCACTTCCTTTCCTGATTATCCTATCAGTTACTATTAGCAACAGTATTTTCGTGTTGGTAGGATTTTTGATGGTATTTGGTTGGGTAGGAATAGCAAAAGTTGCAAGAAGCATGTCTTTGCAAATCAAAACTAGAGGGTATGTCGAAGCTGCAACCATGATGGGACAGACTGATTCAAAAATTGTATTAAGACATATTTTGCCACAGTTATTGCCATATGCTTTTGCCAGTATAGCTATATCGGTGCCTGCTGCAATCACTACAGAGGCAGGATTAAGTTTTCTAGGATTAGGCGATCCATCTTTTCCAACATGGGGTCAAATTTTGCATGATGCTAATGTGTATGGTGCAGCATCCAGAGGATTGTGGTGGTGGATATTACCTCCAGGGGTGATGATTGCAGTAACAGGACTTGCTTTTGTCTTTATAGGAAATGCTTTAGATTCTATTGTTAATCCAAAGTTAAAACGATAGTATTAGAGATTAAATTTTCGAATTAATTCGATAGCATTATCATTTAATTTTATGGAGTAGCATGCAGAATTTTCATCATTTATTGCTGCTAATTTGTTTGCAAATACTTTTTTGCTATGACCCCCTTCAGATGCTTTATCGGATTCATCAAAACATATTGACATTTGTTTCATGTTTAGATTATTTTTTAAAAGAAAAGCAATAAATTTTTTGTAATTTTCAGTATCAGCCCAATCTATGTTTTTTTCTTTGCTTAATCCAATCCAGACTTCAATAGAATTTTGATATAAGACTTTTTTTCTAAGTTCATTTAAGGACATTTTAGAAATCAGCACGTTGCATTTTAGAACCACATCTAGGACATGTTCCACCTTTGTGTTTGTTATTGCAAACTAAACACACGTATCGTACACTTGTACCTCCAGAATTCATTCCAAAGAATCCACCGCCACCACTTCCAGAATCGCCATATCCCTTCATACGACTCATATATCGTCTTCTTAGCAACATTGGAAATGCTATGAAAATTGCCAAAGCTGCACCTAGACCGTAAGGGAATGGCAGAATCATTTGCAACCCAATACTAATACCCAGTGAGGCAAACAAGAAGATCAGATAAGTCTTATAACTAAACAATTCAACAAAATTACATTCAAAATACTTATAAAGTTTTGTCAGTGTTTTTTGTATTTTTTTTAGGAATCTGATTTATACAATAGAAAGCGGTACAGGGTTTCCACCACTATCCCAAGCAAAGACATCATTATCCCCGTATGGTGATTGAACAATTATAGATACCAAACCAAAAAAATTATGAAGATCAGTAACTGATGGTTCCGCAGAGCCACTTGGGTGTGAATGAACTACTCCCACATAACTCATATCAAAGGGCAGAAAAGAGTGTGGAAAACCGGCAAAAGTAGGGCCAGAATAATTAAAGGGTGGAATCACTAAACCATCAATCATAACATGTCCTTGTTTTGATTTGCCTTTTAAAATAAGAATTCCTTCATTTGGATGTTTCATTTGGCAATAAGACAAAATACTGTCTAAAACTTTTTTTTCTAAAGAAACCTGTCTTTCAATTTTTTTCTTTTTAAACAACATGATAGTATGTAGTTTAGATCTAATTAAATTTAGAATTTACAATTAGAAACTCTTTTTTGGGGAATTAAAGAATATCAAAATGTAAAACATAATGGATGACAACATATCGTCAAAAATTGCCTCATTAGATGTTCCATACAGTAAGATTATCGAATATTTTAGAATGAAATGTCGAATCTGTGGGCATCAAAGGATAGCACATAATGAATTAGAAAAATGTGAAGGAGTTATGAATAAACCATGCACATCAGGATGCGACAAATTCATTTCAGAATGATTATTCATCTAGCAATTACATAAACAGTATTAGAAAATTCTCTTAGTTTAACTTCGATTTCAGATATCAGTTTAGAGATGGTGGAACGTTCTTCATTTAATTCTGACGTGATGATATCTATTTTTGATTCAGAATCATCCTTATCAGAAGTAGCATGTTGTAAGTTGTGCGTAAGTTCTGTTAGATCATCAGATCGAACTGCAGATATTTGATTTTCAATCTTTTGACGTTTTTCAGTAAAATCAGAGACTTGCGCAATGTATCCAGCAAGCGCCTCTTCAATTTCAGTCAAATAAGAAAATGACTTTTCAACATCCTTAACAGATATGGAACCAGAAGAGATACCCTTTCGAACATTTTCTAAAATAAGTATTATTGAATCCTTATTTTTTGGAATCAATACACCAAAAGGATCTTCAATTAATTTAGACAAGAGAATTTTTTGTTCTTTTTCCATTGAAGACACGTGTTCATATCTACTGAGAGGTCTAGAAATTTTTGTAAATTGGGAATTAATTTCGTTTTTTAATTGATTTTTTTCACCAGAAAACGAATCTAAAACTTTCTGTAACTCTAAAAATTGCAGGTATTTTTCAGAAGAGTGTATTTTTTTTATTGAATCCTCATAGTTAGTTATTTTAGTGTGTAGTGAATTAATGTGATTTTTAATTTCAGTTATTCTATGTTCTTTTTTGACGATATCATCTTCTAAATTATCAATTTCTTGTAATGAACCTGTAATTTCTGCAGAAATGGATTTTGTACGATTGTAGTTTTTAAGTAATTGTTGAATTTCAATATTATTTGCGTTCATTTTTTGCAAGATATCCTTTAATTTTTCAGCATATTTTTTTGCAAAAATGTGAATGACTCTGGTTTGTCTTCCTAAAACATCTCCAATTTTTTTTAACATTTGATTCAATACAGTGTGCATGTTTTCCACATCATCAAATGAATTAATTTTTGGCAAATGATTTGCATCCTTTTTTATCATGTCAATTACTTGTTGCTTACCTCTAACTACGATAATTCGAATGTGTTTATCGATATCATCAACTTGGAGATTATCTTTTTCAAGCGTGTTTCCAATTGAAATTAGATCACTGATCAGGGGTTCTGTATTATCTCTGATAGATTTTATATCATTCAAAATTTGATTAGTTCTTAATTCAAGCATTTTTTGTACAATTTTTGATACTTCAGACAATGGAATTTGTTTTTCTGCAGGGATTTCTTCAGATTGCACTTCTTTCTTCTTACCCCATCCAAAGACCATAAGGGTGATTGTTTTATTGGGATTAAATATGTTAAAGAAATAAAATTTAAAGATATACAAAAATACAAACAATTATCATAAAAACTATGAAAAAATCATTTCATACAAATACAGTAAAAAAATCCATTTTAGTTAAAGCAAGTAAAGAGAAGGTATGGAGAAAAATCAGCAATATTGTTGGGCTTCCATTATGGGTAATTGATGTTAAAAAAACAACATATTTGTCAAAAAAGAAGAGAAACGTGGGCGCCATAAGAAAAATTACATTTGAAGATGGCAATACAATTGAAGAGCATATTGTGGCATGGAAAGAAAGCGAGTATTTTACGTATATTGCAACTGAAGGCTTACCTCTAAGAGCATATGTTGCAACAATTTCCATTAATGCAAAAAACAAGAACGCTACTCAGATAACATGGCAGTCATATGTTAATAGCAAAAAGATGACATCAAAACAATTCACAGACTTTGTAAAATTTATGGGAACGTTCTATGAGGCATCGCTTAAAAATCTAAAAGTATTATTAGAAAAATAGCACTAGTAAAAATTAAATCAAAGCGTAAATAGGATATCATAAAATTAAGATCATGAGCGATATGCGTTTTATCATTTTATCAGTGGGACTTATTTTTGCAGGATTTTTGATCTTAGGGGTATTCGGAGGCAATTATCAAACAGCAAACATCGAGGCAACTGAATTTGGAGATTGTTATGATTATGATTCAGGACCAAATCCCATCCCAATAAATTGTTCATTTAAGATATTTGATCAGGTCTTATTTTTTGGGCTTGTTTTAGCATTGATTGTTGCAGGCATCATAGCATTGATCAAAGGGATTAGAGGTAAATGGGATAATGAAGTCAGACCAGAAGACATGGTAGGTCCTGGAAGCGATAAAAAATCAGATAATTGATAAATACAAAAAATAAGATTAGTTTTGATTAGTTAATGATGGTTCTTGGAATTCTTCAAGACCGTCTTCTTCTAATCGTTGGAAATACACTTCTTCGTAGGGCATTATCTCAGACTCTACTTACAAAAATTATATTTAACTTTGATTCTTTATCTGTGCTCAATATCAAAAACATATGATAAATTTTACATCTCTATGATTTTTTTCATATTTTCAAACACCTGTTCGATTTCTATCATACGATTATCAAACTGTTCGTCAGTCAATTCATCAGGCTTTATCAAAGTAATCACAATTTCAGAGTCTTCACCGCTTGAGACTATTCGCATTGGAACATTCCATTGAGAATCTTGATCAATGAAAACATGGTCTAGAATTCCAAGTGAACGGTTTTCCTTAAATTTCAATCTAGCATTTCCTCTAGGAGTTGAAAAAGACCACCAACCGTCAGAAGACATTTTTGCATCAGGCATCATTTTTGGAGGAGCATTCAAAATGGCATCAAATGCATAACTTGTCTTTTTATTAATAGGAATGGTAATGGTACGAGATCTAGTCATAGTAAAACGTACAATTAATGATTAAAAAGCATATAGTACAAATTATTAGCAGAAAAATTACTGGTTAAGGAAATCTTTAATCTTTTTAAGATTGGCAACGTGAGATTCATGAAACATAACCATAGACTCTGAAATAGAATCAGGTAGAACGGTTTTAAGTTTTTGAACAAATTCATCACCATTATTTATCATAGTGTCAATCAACTTTTCAATGTCATTTTTTTCATGAGGCATTTAGTCCACCTAACTTTATTCTTTTTTTATCAGTGTTGAAATAGTTCTAATTTTTTCAATCTTTTGAATGCTCCTTGAAGCGAGATCTCGGATTTTTTCAAAATTTTCAGCTTCTAGTTTTACCATTAAATCATGAGTTCCTATAGTTCCAAACACTTCCTTAACTTGTTCTATTTCTCGCAATTTCTCCATAATTGTCTCCTCTGCACCAAGTTCACAGTTAATCATAACATAAGCAATAGTCACATCCAAACTACGACAGATAGATATTTCAAAGTTTAGATCAAGGCTGTAATATCAGAAAACAGGCATTATTAGTCAATATCTCAGAATAGCTGTAAATTATATTCACAGCAGAAATTGCTTCAGCATGGGATTAAAGCAAAAGATCAAGTCAATGATTCAAGATTGTTCTATATGTGGCAAACTAAAATCAAAGAACGAAGAAACAAAATAAAAAATCAAAATACTTTTTACAAATTTTGATAACACTTTTTACTATAAAAACAATAGAATGGATATGAGTGACGCTCCGCCCCCAAAACAAAGCTTTGTTCAAGAGTTCATGGCTTTTCTCAAAAACTTTGGGATTATCGGATTAGCAATTGCATTTATCATTGGAGCTGCAGCATCAAAGTTAGTTACTGCTTTAGTAAACGACCTCATAAACCCAATTGTAGGATTAGCATTACCATCAGGAGATCTCAAGTCACTTGAAACTGAAGTTGTCAACAATGTATCAGGAGCTATTTCAGTATTCAAGTACGGGGATTTTATTGCAAACGTCATAGATTTCACAATAATTGCAGTTATAGTATTCATACTTTACAAAGTATTATCAAGATTCAAACTAGTAGATGATAAAACAAAGGTCAGTAAATAAAACATCATGACAGAAGAACAAGAAAATAAAATAATCGAGATACTAGAAAAGATACTAAATGAACTTACAGAGATTAAGGAAAATACAAAAATTACAGCCGATTTTGCTACTTTAAGATCAGAGATAATTAACAGAACAAAAGGTCAGCAAGTCAATCCATAATATAATAAAATCAGTCTTGGAGATATACTTCCAAGACCAATTTGTGTTTGGTAAGCATTGATTACAAATTTTGTATTTAACAAGGATGGTCGATTTCTACGTGATATGTGTCACATCTAACAAATCAATATCAAGGATTGATTATACCGGCCTTGACTAAAAATTGAATTCCCTGAACAAATGAATTGTCATCTATTTGTCCATCAGCCCACCACTTTGCATTGTTTTTAATCCATGGCGGAATTTCATCAGAACCATTACCTGAGCTTTGAGTAGATGGAATGTTCATTATTTTTTCTTTTATCAAAAATTGAATTCCCTGAACAAATGAATTATCATCAATTTTTCCATCAGCCCACCAGCCTGCATTGTTTTTAATCCATGTAGGAATTTTAGGAGATGCAGTTTTGTTCACATCTGAACTTAATTCAAAATCAAATTTTTGAAACATTGGTCTGTCATAGGAGTTTTGCCCCATTCCCAATAGCACAATTTGCATAGAGTACTTTCCAGGTATGGGTGTGCTTAGCACTTGAGAATCAATGCCATTTGGCAACTCGATTCCCAAAAGGCTAAGGTTTCCACCAGTGTTTACAGTTTCTTTTCCAGTTGGATCCTTTATGCCATATCCATACCGGATATCACCAGATAGTTCCCCTTTGGAATCAAAAAATACTATTGTAAATAAAATATTTTTACTTTCAGAATATCGTGAATCATAAGATGCAATTGCCTTAATGCCGTTATCAAAGAAAAGGTCTTTAGAAATTATGGATGATTGTGTTTCGGGGGTAATTACAACTTTAAGTTTAGAGTCAGAACTTTTGAGTTTTTTTAGCTCATCGTTATGAATCATAAAATGTAGTATGTTACTATCTTCATCAGAATATTTGTCATAGTGTAAATCTATTGGAAAGATCGGTATTCCATTTGCTTTGCCATTAAAGCTAACAACATTTTCTAAAGGCAAAAAGTTTTTTGGGATTTCAAAGTAATTCTTTACAAAATCCACATGTGCTACATGTGCCCAATCAAATGGCATCTCAAAAGAAATGGATTTTGATGAATCATCAAACTGAAAATTAGTTAATGGTCCTTGGAAATTTTTTGAAAAAATTTGATAGTCAGTGCCAGATGAAGATATTTTGAATTCTTGTTCATTAGGGATAATTACAATTGTCTCAAAGTGAATATCCTGTGAAGTTTGGGTCTTTGGATTTTTTGCACCTATGATGTCAGTTTTTACAATATATTGACCACTCTGAGTAAAAACAGGTCCTGAAATAACTGGAATGCTAGAAGGTGTAGAAGTTAAGGCGTTTGGAACTATAGCATCAACATCACCATAATATTTTGTACATTTCCACAAATCTTCTTGTGTACAATTTGATTTTGGTTGTATTTTGATAACTAGTTCGCCGTCTTTATCAAAAAACATCTGATTTGCAACAAGAGATTCACCGTAAAATATCTGAACTCTATAACTTACATTTTCCACATTAACATTAGATTGTGTGTCAAAAAATCTTAATTTTAAATTCACATCAGAGTATTTTTGAGGTGTAAAATCTGCCGGAAATAATGTGGTACTTACAGTTACTTCACCAGAACCAAAACTGATTGGTGGGGCTTGCTCACCTCCATGATGCTGAGCATAAGAAAATGGAAAAGTAAAAGCAAGTGCCAGTATTATGTAAAGTAACCAGAATTTGGACATCATATAACATAATGATTACAAATAATGTATAATTTCAACTTTTCATAAAAACATTAACCATGGAAAATTAAGAAAAGGTTAGATAATCATAAAACAAATACAATTATTGAATACTGCCCCATATTGGAATAAAAAAACATGCTCTGACTGTAAAAGAATGAAATGTCAAACTGGATGCAACTGTGATTGTCACCAATTAAGAGATAGACAAAATTAAAACTATTATCTGTTGAAATTAATTGAAACAATCAATATATCATTTCATATAAAATTGCAATCTGGTTACCCTCTTCATCCATGTGTTTTACATAGATAATTTCATCCACATATCCTATCCAGATTTGAGAATCATCATTTAGATAATACACGTAGATGTGGATTCCACTTCCAATATCATCATGAGGTTTTCCAAATTGTTCAAAAATAGAATCAATGTCTTGTGTTTCAGACAATATTTTGGTAAAATCATCTATAGTCAAGAGAGATTCACATTCGTTTAGATCAGCAGACCATGTTCCGCCATATTTTTCACACTTTGATTCTGGACTCATCATTTTCGAATTTATTTGCTCAACAAAGTGTTTTCCGTCTGGAGTTGTACATTGTCTTGGATAAGATTCCATTACAGGATTTCCTGCAGATTCACATTCCTCAAAACTGCCAATAGTTAGCAAATCCAAAGCCCATCCTCGTAAAAGTAATTTGGTTACAGTTTCAGGCTTGACACATGCAGGGCTTGAATTACTCGATTTAATTACAAGCGTCAAATCATCACTGCATTTAGTATTATTGATTGGAACTCCTGATTTGAATTGTTTTAGTGGAGAATCTATTTGTTCTGTTATTTGGGAGATAATCAGAGTTGCAACATATTCAGATAGCTCTATTTGTTTAGTACTAATTGGATATGGCTTTACATCATACAACATAACATAAAAATCATCAATTAATGGAGATTCCACACCATCAGCTAATCCAATTGGTATAACGTATGTGCCACGACTTTCTCCATCTTTTATCATCTTAATTTCTGCAGATACTGTACCTTCCCAAATGCAAGTGACGTCTGTAGGACATCTAGAATCATCAAGTATATTGACTAAAGTAATTTCAAAGTCCGAATTAATGTCGATAGTTTCGCCAATCTTCAGATCAAATGAAGATTCATCACCTGTAAGAATTATAGGAATTGGAGAACCAAATGCACTGGATTGAAAAGTAAAACAAAATGTAACAATTGCAATTAATGCAACACTTTCTCTTTTTTTAATCATGAACATTTTTATCAATTGTAATTAATAGAGTATGATTATAACCTTTGATTAAATTTGAGTTTAACGTAAGTCAGTAACATATGGAATTATATTTCCAGTTTGCTGAATTTTGACAGAGTTAAGTTCATCAAGAGTATCAATATCATTTATCTTCATACTTCCATCCATTACAGTATACAGAGAATCATTGATGTAAAATGATCTTGGTGGCATGTACTGACCTCCATAATTATACTGCCATGTATAATGCTGAATTTGTCCTTTCTCTTCAAATCCACTAGCATCTACAGTATATACGTAAAATCCATACCACTGTTTGTCATAGTCTTCATTTACAATCTTGTTTTGTGGCATTATCGATGCCATGTCAGTCTTTATTGGAATTGAGAGAATTCCTTTATCTTTATCCAACAATAGTGCCTTGTGACTATCGGTAGCTTCAGAATATGTTCCAGTGCTACCAATTACAAGGGTATCTGTCTCCTTTGGTTTGTTAAAATCAGATACGTCAAACATTGAAATCTTTACTCCTTTCTGTTCTACTCCACCCCAAGAATTTTCTTTTGTATCCCTACCAATTCCAATAATGATATTTTCATCATAGGGTTGAAGATAGTTTGAAAATCCGGGAATCTTTAGTTCTCCTAGTATCTTTGGAGTGTTTGTAGATAAATCAATTACAAAAAATGGGTCAACTTGTTTGAAAGTTACAAGATACAGCTTGTCACCCATGAACCTTGCAGAGTAGATTCGTTCTTCAGGAGCAATCTTTTCTAGTTTACCTACAATTTTGAGTGAGTCATCTAAAACATAGACGTTGTTTGATCGAATGGTCTCACGCGGACCAAATGATTCACTTGTTGTTGCAATTCTGAAAAATCCAGAATGTTCATCCATCGAAAATTGGTTTAATGGATATCCAGGTACATCATTGTTTGCAACATACTGTAGATTTCCTTCATCTAATGCAATCTTGTGAATAACAGTTCTTCTTGTGTCATTTTGCCATTTAGAATCATATTCTATCATTGCATCTTGTATCTTTGAAAATAGTTTGTCTTTTTCTTCTTTGGATAGACTGTTGTAGGTATCTTGCAGTATTGAAGATACTTGTCTCCACTTTTCTCTTGAATCAATTGTGGAATCATTTTGTATTAATTTTATTTTGTTTTGAGCATCTTTTGGCAATAGTGGAACAACAACATCAAAGAACCTTTCTTTTTGTATTAATTCATAATCAATTGGGGCAATATTTTTCTCATATGTGATGTAAAGATTATCTTCAGAAACATAGATTGAGTTAGAATAACCCATCATGAACGTCTCTGAATTGATTAATTTGCCTGAAACATCCACTGCTGTAACGGTGTTAAAGTTGTAATTAGGCTCAGGATTTGGAAATCTATACACATCAGGGTATAGTACTGTATCTTTTGTCATTATGGTTGGAACTATGAGATTAGAGTAATCAGCACCAGTTGTGGAGAGGACATAAACTATATCTCCAATCATTCTTGAATTGTAATAATTCCCATCAATCTCATGTGTTGAAATTACCATTGGGTTTTTCTTATCAGATACATCTAGTATGGAGATGATAGTTTTAGAGTTGTAAATCGGATATGGTCTAAAATCAAATTCTGAAATTGCTTGACTCTCAGAACTTCCATGATACATCAACACAAGACGATCATCATTTAGAAACATATTTTCAATATTTTGAGGATCAACATCTAAGGCAAATCTAAGAATTACATTTGCAGATTCGGGCGGATATGCATCAATTATCGATATAGTGTTTTGTGTTCCAATGTAGATATATTTTCCATCAGTCTTGAGATAATCTGGCTCATCTACATTTTTGACTTGAACATTAGTAGCAGAATAATCATTTCCACTGTTACTGTTTACATCATCAGCAATAGGACTGCCAGAACCTGCAGTTGGAGCATCAGGTCCGCTTTCAATTCTTTTTTGAAGTTCCAATGCTTCTTCTAAGACAAATGCTCCTTCTCTCATTGAAGACGGTACAGGACGTGGTTCATTTGCTGCAAATGGCATAGGCATCATTACAGAATCTCGAATGTACATCATTTGTTGCTGATTTTTAGTTGATTCTTTGAGATAATCAGAAATTTCTTGATGTGATTTGAATTTTATCGGTTCATTTGATAGATTTGTGTGATTTGACAATGACAAATCAAAAACTTCCTCATTGATTTGATATGGAAATTGAGATGGGGTTTCCAATGGTGTTACTATGTTGTTTGGATTACTTGTAACAGATGTAACTTGTGAAGAGATAATTGAGAGATACATGCCTAATCCACCTATTACAATAATTGCAGATATTGCAAATACGAGTATGATTTTATTCAAAGTTAGGTTCACCTCTGCTTTGCTGAAGAATATTTAGAGATTGTGGATAATTTACACTATGCAATATTTTCATACTTTGTAAATAAATTTTCCAAAGATAAGGTTTGATTAAATCTAGATTGAACCAAATCACTTTTAACATAAGGCAAATAGATGATGTGAGGTAACCTGGTCTGGAAATCCTCCACCTATCTATTTAATTTGGATTAATGGAGTTTGTATAAAAGAGAAGAGTAGAATTCGTTCATACTAAGTATCAGAAAAGTTTTAAAAATATTTTGAAATAAAGTTTTTTTGGAAAAAATAATTTAGTAACGAGATTTTTTCACAGTTGCCATCTTTTTTTGGGATCTAGGAGTCTTTGTTTTTGCTTTTGCCTTGTTAACTTTGCCTTCTTTTTTCTTAACATTTCCACTTCTTCTGGCAGCACGAGAGAGTTTATTTCGAAGTTTTTGTTGCTTTTTTTGTTCTTCTATTTCTTTAGCTGAGAGTTTTCTACTAACCATAATACAATTATTTGATAATCATAATTAAGTTATACTATATCTAAAAAATAAAATTAAAAAAAGGTTGTACATGAATTAAAAAATTGTCATGATGATAACTGTAACCACACTAATAGCAAATATCGCATAATACGATTTTTTGTATCGTGGCATGGATTTTTGTAATAGAGTCATATTTTTGTCTCTATCTACAGACCAGCTATTAGGTATACACCGATTCCTATTCCGATTACTACTCCGATCCCCATACATATGAGATCAAAGGCAACTACCTTTTTGAAAGGGGCGTGTACCATTTTGTTCCAACTGCTTTCATTTTTTGTTGAATTTGTGTTTGTATTCATGCATCTAGTTAATGATACTAGTTCATAGAATACGGTAAGCTTGAAAGCTTACTAAGAATCATCAAAAACATGCGTATGAAAAGAGTTTAAACAATAATTTGATGAATTAAACAAATGGAAGAAGGCCAAATAATAGTTCCATTATTGATAGTACTTGCAGTAGGAATTTTTGTTGGGACCAGAATTTGGATGATGTTTAGAAAATAAGTTACAAATAAAATCAAGATAAACAATTCACCATACTCTTAATATGACTGCAATCGTATTAGTCAAAAATCAAGCAAAAATGAAAACAAAAATTCTTAAAATTAATTCAAAAAATCCACAAATTTCAAAGATACGACAAGCTTCTAAAATCATAAAATCAGGAAACATAGTTGCATTTCCAACAGAAACAGTATATGGTCTTGGGGCAAATGCACTGGACTCAAAGTCTGTCAAAAAAATTTTTGTTGCAAAAGGCAGACCTTCAGACAATCCACTCATTATTCATATTTCGGATATTTCGGATCTTAAGAGATTAGCAGTAGACATACCAAATACAGCTAGTAAATTGATTGGAAAATTTTGGCCAGGACCTCTTACATTAGTTCTAAAAAAATCAGAGTTAGTTCCAAAAATTACAACAGGTGGAATTAATACGGTTGCAGTGAGAATGCCAGAAAACAAAATAGCACAATTATTGATACATGAAACAGGTACGCCATTAGCTGCACCATCAGCAAATATTTCTGGAAGACCTAGTCCCACAACATCAGGACATGTATTTGATGATTTGAATGGTAAAATTAGCATGATAATTGATGGAGGTAAAACAAAAATTGGAATTGAATCTACAGTGATTGATCTTTCCAGAAAAACTCCAATGCTGTTAAGACCGGGAGCTGTAACAATAGAACAACTTCAAAAGATCATCGGTAAAATTTCAATCCACCCATCCATACAAGAAAGAAAAACAAAATCCATACATCGCTCACCGGGCATGAAATACAGACATTATTCTCCAAATGCAAAAATAATTCTAATCGAAGGCCCAAATGATAAAGTAAAAAACAAGACATTACAACTTTTATCAGAATTTAAAAAGCATGGAAAAAAGGTAGGAGTACTTAGCACTACAAATACCAAATACAAATCAGATATGACAGTATTTTTAGGAAAAAAATCAGACATTATAGCTGCTAACTTGTTTAAAACATTCAGAGAGTTTGATGCAAAAAAGATGGATGTGATACTCGTACAAGGCATCAGACGAAATGGACTAGGTCTTGGAATAATGAATAGACTTGGAAAAGCTGCTTACAAAAAGATCAAAATCAATTAAAAAATCAATCTAGACATTCAAACCTACATCACCAGATGCGGTTTTTTTCTCTTTAGATGGACAAGATTTTCCTTCATGATCCGCATCTTTGTATTCACCATCAGGCATTGCACCAGAAGGTTGAGCTACTGCAACGTCCATCGGAGTAACCATAGCAAATATTGCTGCAAAAGCCAATACAGTAAACAATGCAACAGTATACTTCATAAATAAAATACGCAATAATCACATTTAACCTTTATTCACATGTGTTACCTAAGGATAAAATATAGTCATAATAATTATTCACAGATGGTAGAAGCGACAATTCGTAACTCGATATTTCATGACATCACTCACTTTGGAATAAGAATTACAATTGGAGCAATATTCATAGCACATTCATTAGGAAAATTTGAGTCAGGTTTTGCTGAAAATCTTCCAAACATGGGACTACCAGCAGAAATGCAAATTCCAATCGCATTAGCAGAATTTGTTCCAGGAATATTACTGATCATAGGGGGGTTAACAAGAATTTCTGCATCGTTGTTATCAATAGTAATGTTAGGAGCAATCTTTGTGGCAAAAGGAGCTCAGAGTTTTGCAGGCCGTGGAGGTGTAGAATTCGAGATACTGATTCTATCAGGATGCCTCTTGCTCATAGTGATAGGACCTGGACGAATTTCAATTTCACATATCTTGAAAAAAGTTCCCAGAGTTCTTCAATAACAATAACTTGAGCTAAAAAATACTGAATCGGGATCATTTTCTTATTTACAACTAAACATAACATAATTGGAATGAAACAAGATATTTTAAAATAATGACTTGTGGATATTTTTTTTAATTTTAGCCTGTAACTCTGGAGTTATTTCTTCTGGTTTCATGTTATGATCTTTTGTGGCATGTGCTGCACACTGGGTTAAGATTTCTTCTTCAGATTTGCCCTTGGCAACAAAACCACAATCAAATCCAACCGAGCTGCATTTGAATTTTAACATAAATTAGCATAACCATATGTTAGTATAAAGTTAATGGTTCTAAATCATCTTCGGATTCAATAGAATTTCATTTTTATAATAATTTACTAGTAGAAATATGAGAAACAATCACCTAGGAGTAAGCAAAAATAATTAACACTCTTTACAGAATAAGTGTTGAATGGTAACTAAAAAAATTGAAAATAAAGGCATTGAAAATTTACTATCTACAAAAACTCCAAGCATAGTAGACATGCTACTAGGCAGAGGCACAGAAAAAGTAGTAGATTCTGAAACGCTAATTACAGAAGTGCACGATAGAGTGCTAAAATCATTAAACCATGAATTTTTGTATTCTACTGTAACTGAAGAATCAGAAATATTTCTAAGAGAAAAAGTATTGCAGAGCATGAACATGGCAGTTTTGTTTGTAGACCTTGTCGGGTCTACAGATATGATCCTAAATTTGCCAAAAGAAAAACTTGCCATTGTTTTTACTACATTTGCTCAAGAGATGGCGTATGTGATTAAACGTCATGAAGGATTTGTGTTAAAGTTTGTAGGAGATGCAGTTATTGGATATTTCGTTGCAGAAGATCTATCAGCATCAGTTGCAAGCAGAGCAGTTACATGTGCAGAATCCATGCTTAAAATTCTCAAACTCGGAATAAACCCTATTTTGAAAAACAATAATTTACCAGAACTAAAGATAAAAATCGGCATAGATTACGGCGAAAATACAATTGTACGATATGGTGATGATCTACAAGAATCCCATGTAGATATTTTAGGGCCTTCGGTAAGTATGGCAGCTAAAATCCAAAATCTAGCTCAACCCGACCAGATAGTAGTCGGAGATGACATTTACACCAAACTACACAAATCAATTCAAGAATATTTTGCACGTTTGAAATTAGATAAATTAGAATGGAGCTACAAATCTTCAAAAACAAAAAAAGTCTATCCGGTGTACACATACATTGGAAAATAAAAAAGAGGTACCGAGTTACATTCCAGCAAACTGGTTGCCTAAATGTGACTCAAGTAAACTCTGTGTTTCTTGGTTGTGGCCAATATATTGTACAATTAATTTGCCTTTGCTGTAAAAGTGAGGCTCATCAATCCATCTGATTATGCTTGAACCTATCTGTGTTCCATCCTTTGAAACAAGGTTGGATGCGTTTTGTGCATCAGTACCTGAAGAAAATTCATAGACCTGAATCACATCGTCGTTAACTTTAACGACGATTGTGGGTACCAAAAACGATGAATCTTCCAATACTTCAACTACATTCACATTAATGCCATCTTTTTCAAAAGCATCAATGAGTGTAACATAATCATACTCAGTAACTTGATTTGAAGTATCAAGTTCGGTCTCTCTTTGAATGAATAGTTCTCTTTGCTCGTCCCAAGTTTTATCAGTTATTGCTGAAATTACTTTTCCCTCAGATACCACAATTTCCATGGTGTGAGGGGTAATCACTTGAATAAGCATTTGGCCTTCTCTATTTCCAAATCCACCCTGACTTGATTCAAAGCTAGCCTTGAAGATATGATCAGATGGGATTGATTTTGTAGAACCAACATATTCAACTTTGAGTGAATTTATGTCACCATCAAAAGCAAAAGTTGGACTAGTTACCACATATTTTTGAGCAATTCCTAGTGCATCGTATCTTTCCTGATCAGCATGAGTTGTAGGTACAACAACTATAGTGCTTTGTGCAGGAATTAGATATGCCCCAGTAACACCTACTGTAATAATTGCTATTGCAGCGGCAATTGCTATTTTTGTTTGTCTTGTTTTGTATGACATTTTTTTGTCAAATTGTAAATAGATGCTTAAATTATAACCTTTGATTAAATCCTAATTGAATCTAAATTTAAGAAATATTTTTGAACATTTTTAGAGATAAGAACATTAGTTTTAGTACTAGAGCACATTAAACAAAATATGGTAACAGATGAAAGTACGAGAAAACTAAAATGTAAAAAATGTGGATCAAGATTCAAGTATCCTGAAAGACTAGAAAAACATCAAGAGATTGCACATAATAAGAAAAAGGAAAAATGTAGAGCATGTGGTTCTGAGTTTCATTCCCTTGAAAATCTAAGAAAACATAAAAAAATTTGTAAGGACAAAGTTTGACATAACAGGTACAAACAAAAGATAGGGTATACAAATATCAATCCAATCGAGAATTTTTTTCCACAGGAACAATTCCAATAACGCATACAATCACCAGATTATGGAAATAGTGGAGGATTTACTGCAGACCCAAATGTCTGAGTAAGAAATGGAAAAATAAAGATAAAGATCTGAGCTGTCAAAAGCGCATATTGACTAATTGTATTTATTTTGTTTTTGTTAATTTTCTTTATGTTTATTTTCATTTTAAACAAATAATTAACACATGATAAAATTATAACCTTTGATTAAAATTAATTTTAACGAGAATAATTATATTAATCTTAGAATATTAATAAAATCTAGTTTTCATAAAGATTCACTATGACTTTGCTAGTCCAAGGTACTAATTCATCAGGAAGTATAACCAATAATCCACTATCTTTTGTGATATTCTTGCATGTACCGCTGTAGCTCTGTTTGTTTTGGCCAAAACATCCGGATTCCCCATAATAATCAAAGCTAGAATTTGTAAAATACTCACGTTGCATAGGTGATGAGACAAAATATACATCAAATCCTAAATCAGGATTATCGGTTTTTATACTGTAATCATATGACGTGATGTTTTTGGACGTACAGATGGGGAAAAATTGGAGATATCCATTTTTAATTTTTGATTGTTGTTTAAAATTATCATAGTTTTTGTTTTCTATATCTGGATACACAGAAACATCTGGGTTTTGGCTTAGCTGGTTTCCTTGTACATATTCTATCTCATGTCTGATGTTATCTACTGCTTTTCTATAGAGCATTGGCTGCCATTCTTCTTGGCAATCACTAAATTCATGTTTTAACTCAACATAGGATTTTCTATTTATTTTTTGGAGTTGATTTTCGTTATAATCTTTAGATTCCGTATTAAATATGTGATTAACATTATGCTTATCAGATTTATACCAAGAGTTTGTTACTTCAAATATAATATTTTTAGATTCGCTATTCCACTCAGATAGTAAATGTACATACACAGAATATTTGTTTATCACATGTTGACTATCAGATAAAAAAATCAAATGACCAAAAAAGGCATTAAAAAGAATTAAGAAAAAAGTAATAGTCGGGATTAAAAAATAAAATAGTTTTTTCATAATTTCTAGGTTAGAGAGTGGCAATAAAATTGATTCACTAGAAATAACACTAGAAATAACACTAGAAATAACACTATAAACAAAATTAGATAGCAGAGGCGATGGAATTAAATCAGGTTATTAAACAGCAAAAAAAATCAAAACATATGAAAAGAGAATTAGAATCATCAAAGATCAAACCATCTGAGTGGTTATCCATAAATCAATTTCTTTATGAAATAAAACAAGTCGATAGAGCAACCGTGTCTGTATATTATCCGTATGGGAAAGGAGATCAAACCATTTCGTTGTTAAAAGAAACTAAAAGAAATGAACAACTTGAAAAAATCGAATCAAAAATTGAAAAGAGAATCATAGAACTCAGAAAAAACCCATCATCCACAGGTAAATTTACAAAAACATTTGCGGTATTTGGATGGATTGAGAAAGGGAAAGTAATCTTAAAAGAAATTGGAATTTCAAAAGAATTACCATATATCTACATGGTAAGCAAAAAACCATTTCTAAAACCATTTTATGATGTTTTAAAAACACAAAAAGAAATTTTGTTAGTAATACTTGATCAAAAATCTGCTCAAATTCAGAGATTTCAAGGAACACGTGTGATACAAGAATCAAAAGTAAAAATTGATTTACGTGGAAGACATAAAAAAGGAGGACAAAGTCAAGGGAGATTCTTAAGGGCAAGACAAACTAAGATTCATGTTTTTTATAAAAAAGTTGCAAACAAAATCAAAATAATGGATATGGACTCAGAATTAATCCTAATTGGCGGAAGTGGTCAGGCAAAAACAGAGTTTTTTGATGAGATAAATTCAGAATTAAAAGAAAAATGCAGGTTTGTAGAAAATATTTCATTTTCCACACCAAGAGACGATTTATACAAAAAGATAATTCAACATTTGTATCAACATAGAAAAAACCATGTTATAGAAGTCATTGAAAAATATGAAAAACTTGTCAAAGAAGGATTAACTGCAAGAGTAAATACGAACATCTACAAAGCATTAGAACTAGGAGCAGTAGACACTCTGATTGTTTCTGCACAGTATCACGCTACAACTAATTTTAAAAAGATAATGAAAATGCTTGAAATTGCAAAACAAATGTCAACAAAAATAGAATTTGCCACATCACCGGCAATAATTAAAAAATTAGAGATTGAACAGTCAGTGTTAGCAATTTTACGATATAAAATAAGATAATTAAAAAATAGGCACAAAAAAAGTCCCATAAATTTCAGAGTGAAATCAATGGCTAAGTATTTGATATTTTATAATAGAAGGTAAAATAATCGGCAACAAAACAGATATAAAAAAATTTCAATACAAAGTTGTGTTGAAAATAAAACTTCAGAATGATATTATATTGATCTTACAGAATTAGTCTTTGTGAAAATACTCTTTTCTCCAGTATTCAAAAAAATACTAAGTTTTGTTACATTTTCATTAATCGTGATATTTATTTTTGGGTTAGTTAACATTGAATATTCATCATTAGGAATTTCAGAACCATTATTTACAATTACAGAACAGGTCATCATTATTTTTGATATTATTTTTTGGTTGCTAGTTGGTCTTCTAACATTGGAATTAGTAATAGCATATTTGAAGATACGAAACGCAAAATCATTTGTAAAAAAGTATTGGCTTGAGATAATTATGCTTGTACTTATGCCTATTTTTGTAGGGTTTAAGATATTGAAAGTTAGTTTAAAAATTATAAAACAAGTCAAAATAGGAAAAACAGTGTTTAAATTATTTCAGAAAATAAAAAAATCTTAGTATATAGGCAATTATCCAATTAATCATGGTAGAAGAAACAGTAACTGAATTAGTTAATACTCAATTCATTCCACTAAATCAACTGATATCTACAGACTCTTCATTACAGATTGCTCTCACAATTCTAATTGGAGGTATTATAGGAATTACAATAGGACATTACAAGTTCTCTCATTGGATTGAATCGACAAAATTTAGATACAAAAGAACAATTCTCGCGCAAGTAATTCAAAGATTATTTTTCCCATCAATTGTAATTTTAGCATTGATTTTCGGTACTCATTATATTCACACCTACGAATTATTTACAAATGATGTTTACATTAAGGCTGCTGAAGCAAGTCAGGAAATGACTCCAAGGGAATTTTTTTCTAAAATTCTTCAAAGTGGAACAATTCTTGTATCAGGATTCGTAATTGCAAAGTTTATTCCAGTTGTTTTAAGCAAACGAGAAAAAGCGACTCTCGAACGTGAAGATTTTGAACACTGGATGGAAATGAGAGGTTTCGATGATGACGAAGATAATCTTTTTTACAAACTATACAAATGGAATCCTCCAGCATCACCTCCAAAAGAAATGTCGGAAGAAAAATTTACAAGTTATTTAAAAACAGATAAAGGAATAAAATTTCTTGAAAGATATCGTACTAAACGTGGTCTTATGATTGGTAGTTATTCTGAGACTGTTAAAAATCCATTTAACGAATGGAAAAATGCTGAACGAAAAAAATATGAAAAATATCTAGAATCATGTCTCAGTGGAAATAACCAGGCAGGACGTAAACTTCGGCTTGGATTGAAACTAGAAGAAGTTCACACCATAGAAAATTGGAGATATGTTAAAAGACGTGAAAATTATCAACCAATAATTCCTGGCAGCATTCAACCAGGACACATAAAAGGAATTACTCAGATTGCTCCAAAATCCGTTAGAAATGTTATTTCGATTGGATTATTCATTTCATTGATTTTAGGGATTGCTGCTTGGTGGGAAGTTGATCTGTTACTTATCGCCACTGCTAGTGGAGGTTTATCCATAGCAGTTGGATTTGCTTTAAAAGAAACCATGGAAAACTATTTTTCATATTTACAAATTCGTAAAGAAGAGATTATTCAAGAAGGGGATAGAATAGAAATTGAAGGATATAATGGAATTGTATATAAAATCACTCCAAGAGTTACTTACATAAAACATGCTTTAAATGAGTCAATTGCAATTTTCCCAACTCATCAACTAATAACTTCAAAAATTATAAATTATTCAAAGGATTTCAAACTTGTTCCTGCTAAAATAAAGATTGGTGTGTCATACATGCATGATCCTGAATATGTTACATCCATTTTAATAAAAATAGGTAAACGCATTATGAATGAGATAAAAGATGAGAGAGGGCAACACTTGGTTGTTCAAGAAAAATGTCCTTATCTTGAAGAGAATCTTCCAAGCTGTGGATGCGACAAAGACATTCTTGTTGATATAGAACAACCTACGGTAAGATTTAGTGAATTTGGGGATTCATCTTTACAGTTTGATTTATGGTTATTTGTCAGAGATTATGCATCTCAATTTAAAGTAAAATCACATATGAGAATGATGATTTACAGTGAATTCAAAAAATACGGAATCAAAATCCCATGGCCTGTTAGAACAGTGTATCAAGGTGATGAATCTAAAGAACAAGAAGATGATAAAATGTTTGAAGCAGCTCGTCAAGAGGTTAAGAAAGAGTATGGACTTGGAGATTTGGGCAAAACTGGGACTGAGGATTAGAAATTAATTATTTTTAATAATTATAATAAAATCAAAAACGCCAGGTAAGTATACGGTACAAAAAGTTCTACACCCTCAATATCACAGGCATAAAAATAGTTAGAAACTAGAAACTATGAATTGTGGTAGTAATAAAGAATGTAGAAAAATATTTGTAATTTTACTTATCATCACGAATAAATTTATGGCATCTTGTACATTCATACATTCCAAAATATCCCGGCATCTTTACTTTTGCATCATGGAGACATGTGTCTTGAGTCACAGTTGAATATGTCAAAATACATCTAGGGCTCCCAATGACAATCGCAATTACATCCCTTTTGGCAATGCACTCTCTTGCAATCAATGCATATTTTTTGCCAATAAGAGGATAATGTATTCATGATATTCAGATATCATTTCATCCTAATTAACCCGCATTTGAGAAAACACTATAAGTAAAATCGATGTATTATCTACATCGTAGTGGTGTGAGTTTGCATATCTGAAAGGGAGGACTGAATTAACTACTCAGCTACGAAAAAAAATCTATTTTGTTAGAATCCTTGCCTTATATGTAAGATATGACCTAGGTATGCATGTTAAAAAAACTATTTGCAAAATTACAACGAAATCAAAAAAAGACATCTAACGACGTAAACGCATTCAAAGAATCTAAAGAGACAAAACAAAATTGAAGTATAACTGCAAAAATTGTAAATTTCATTGGGAAGGATGGATGGATACTTTTGAACAGGTTTTAACCCATGAAAAGACACATTTGAAAAACACAAAAACAATTTTGATGGGAGCGACATCATAATGGTTACTCTAAATGATTTGAAAACTTGTGAAAACTGCGGTAATGTATTCTCAAAAAAGATATTAACCAAAACCATTAGTCGCTGTCCTGCATGTAATGTATGGAAGAAGCAAACTAGTGAAGAGAAATGAGATATAGCTGCAAAGAATGCAATTTCAAGTGGGAAGGAACATCATATACTTTTGAACAAGTACGAGAGCATGAAAAAACACATCCAGTAAAATCAAAATAATGTCAACCAAATGCAAAGTCTGCAATACATCAAGAATAACAGACGTTAATCAGTCAATGTCTGATAGAAGATGGGAATGTCAGATATGTGGGAATTTAATTGATGCCGATGGTAACGTAATTTCTTCATAAAAATAATAGTTTCAATTTCGACATCTGTAATCTAGATTTCAAAAACAACAAAAATGCAAATATATAACCAATTATGAATTTTAAGACAAAAATAATCTAAATAGATATTTTCTGTTTTAGTATTTCTATCTCATAAGTTACTATATTTCTAAACTTCCTACACCGCTGTCGGCCGATATCTGTTCATGATTATTAGTGTGACAGTTAGGACATAACCCTCTGGAGAATTTTTCATAATAGACAGTGCCACAATCAGAACACACTTTCAAATCTTTAACATCAATCATGTCAAATAAAGGACATTCTATGAACTTAAAGTTATATTCACAAAAGGAGGTTAATCATTCAAATTAGAAAAATTCTTTTAAGATCTGTTTTTTGTTTTCCAATCTACATACTCTCACTTTTACATCCACAAATAATAAATCTGAAAATAATGGCACAATAAGAAATGGTCTACGCCAGGTAAGTATACGGTACAAAAAGGTCTACTCTCCATTATTCACACATGTGCCGGGGAGAGTTCTGTCAAATTAGTTGATGCTTCCACCGTTTTAAAAGAAATCCCTAGATTCGACTATTATTTTATAAATAAAAATGAAAGCAGGTAGGTGTAAAATTATTTTAGGCAGTTTTGTTTTTTTCTATACAAAAGTTACAAAGAGGTTCGTTTAACATACTATTTTTTGGTTTAAATCCGTTACCACATTTGTTACATCTGTTAAGTAAAATCACACCACGAGAAATGTCTTGATTGTTTTGGGATTCTTTATCACTCATCTTTTGTTTCTCCAATATTTAATTCTTCAGAGTGTTTTGAATCAATTGTTATATTTTTAATTTGTTGATCTATTTCATCAATATCTTCCGTAGATATACTTATTTTGAATTCAACATCTCTTATTTTATTTGAATTGCTATCGCCTTGTGCCAAAATATCTCTCCATTATCTTTACAGTATTATTCACAAACATGTGATCTGCACCATCCCATACAGCCTTTAACTCTTCACTCATTTCCTGATTTTTGAGAATTTCTTGTTTTAACTCTTCAAGATTTTCTCCACTATGAGCCAATTTAGGAATCATGTAGTAATTATAATTCATTCCAACTAGAACAAAATCATCTTGTGACAACTTTATTTTAGAAACAGATCCCGTGAATGAATTTTTCATATCTTGAGTGTTTTACAATTAATTTACAGTAGAAAACAAGTCTAGTTTTGTTTTAAATTCCAAAATTCTGTTTCTTATAGAGACTGTACTGGTATTTGCAGCAGTTGCTATTTCATGTTGGGATTTTTTTTCACCTGTGATTATGCATGCAGCATAAATTGCTGTCGCTGCCATTATTTCAGGGTTTTTGCCAGCAACAATTCCTGCATCTTGGGCTGCATTTAGAATTTGTACTGCTTTACGTATGGTCTTTTCCTTAACTTCTATCTTACTTGCAATCTTGTTGACAGATTTTATTGGATCAGTTATTGAGACTGTAAACTGTAATTCTCTAAATAACGATCTGTACGATCTTGCAAGATCTTTTCTTTTAATTTGAAAATGTTCTGAAATTTCCGTTAATGTTCTCGGATGTTCCAAATCTTTACATGCTGCATACATACACGCAGCTGCAATTCCTCTTACAGTTCTTCCACGTACAAGATTTTTTTCAGATGCTTTTCTGTAAAAAAGAGATGCTCTTTCAATTACAGTATCTGAAAGTCCTATTTTTGACTGTATTTTATCTAATTCTTGAAGGGCATTTCTCAGACTTCTATCGGATGAATTTTTTGTCTGTGTTCTACTATCCCACTTTCTTAATCTGTTAAATGTTTGAACAGTATTTGCTGAAAGTGGCTTTCCTATAGAATCCTTGTTCTGTATTCCTATTATGGTAGAAAGACCCCTGTCATGCATTTTTAGAGATATTCCAGGACCAGTCCTTACATTGTCTAAAAAATTTCTGTATCCTATTCCCCTATCCTCAGTATTTTCTGAAATAACAAACCCACAGTTAGAACAATCAATCTCCCCAGTTACATCATCAGTTACAAACCGCGTGGTGTTACAATTATTGCAAATTAACTCTATGTGTTCAATTTGTTGAAAAATGGTCAATAAAATACCTTAGATTGTAAGAGAAATTTTTTGAATCATACATTTAAAATGAATTTCTTTATCTGTATTGCGATTGCATTTGTGGCAAATAAGCTCTGTTGGTTTTTTGCAAACATGACAGTTCTGATATACATCCATTACATATCCACAGTTTCTGCAAGAGGTATTTCTCATGTGTAAATTGTGTCGTTGTTTGTATTAAAGGCATTGAAAATTAGTATGTCCTAACAACAACTTTATTCTCTAGAATTAGAGCATCTTTAATCTAATTTTATGTATATAAAAAAATTAAAAGATGGAATTAACAAATATGAAAATAAATTATTTTTCAAAAATATAATGGAATAAACTAGTTGCCAATACACCACATGCATAAGAAAAATGCTAGATGTTACATTGTTTAATGTATCTGGAGTAAAGTATTGTCTGTCTTGTATTTTCATTTCTACAATCTTACATTCTTTTTTCATGTTAGCTAAATGATGTACAAGAGTGGTTTGTTTGTCACCCAAAAAACCAACCATACTAATCGATTATCTTTTTTAAATGTGTTTTTTCATGAACAAGCACATTCTCAAATGTATCCATCCATCCTTCCCAATGAAAAGTGCAATCTTTGCAATTATACTTCATTTTATTTTTCATCCTTCTCAAGTTTCATTTCAGATTCTTTGTACGCATTTACGTTATCTGACGATTTGGTAGTACACGATCCAAATCTCAGTTTTGCAAATAATTTTTTGAACATAGTTTAGATGTGCTCTTCTTTGATATATACTGGATCAATTTTTTAATCTCATGCCTAATTTTCTATATATTTTTGTTCATTTCTATAAATTTTAATATGTAAATATATATTGATCATATCTATCTATATAGTCATGGAAAATCAAGAAAAAATCAAGACCGATACATCTGCCACAATAACTGTAGGCAATGATCCAAAAAAAGAAGAAATTAAAAAAGAAGAACCAGTTAAAACAGAAAAATAATCTTTCCCCTTTTTGGGCAAATTATAATTTCAACTAAAATTCAAATAGAATCAAATAATGTTATAATTATTTTTAGAATGATAAAAACTAGATTAATTCAGATTGTATGATTCACAGAACAACAATGAAGAATTCATGAAAAAAGTTCATCTTTCTATGCTAACATTTCTTGAATTTCCGATATGTCTTATCTTAATTAACTAGTAAACAACTAGTATTGTATGGAATCTGATCTTTCCTTAACTAAAATTTTAGATAAAATTAAGAATGAACTGACTAGTAAAATTTCTTTAGCAAAAAACACAGACAAGATAGATATCACTACATTGGCTCAACAGTCTAAAACCCTAAATGAAGTTATTTTGACATCTAAAATCTCTAAAGAAAACAAATCCATGTTGCAGAAATTCTCACTGACTCTACAAGAAGGCACAAATGCAAAGAGTCTGCGATATGAAAAACAAGATCTTGAAAGAATCATCTCCAATTTGAATGACATCTAAAACATTTTGTCGTATTGATAGCCTGAAGAGACTGTTTACAGAAAATATACTATATTAGAATAATTGATGGTTTGAAATAATCCTAGTTGTCTTTCCAACTATTTTCTAAATATTGAGGCGCTGCATGATCCGTCTCTTTTGATTCAACGACAGGGATGAATTTGTGACAATTTGTACATTCGTACATGTTTTTGAGTCCTGCCATCCTAACTTTTGCATCGTGAGGACATGTATTCTTGTGTGTGTTACCCTGTCTTCCGTCAATTGAGTTTTACAAGTAGCGTCAAAAGTCATTTGTCACACATCCATTTCAGTTGTATTTTGTTTTTTTCCAATACGAAATCCACACAATGTTTCATAGATCATGTTTGTCCCAAAAAATAGCATTATACCACAGTCTGTACAGATATTAATCAAAACCACTCCGTTAGCAAGTTGCTGTTTTGTGTTTCAGCGTCATCTTCGTTTCGGATTTTTTCCTCAATTTTATTAATATCTTCACTTGATAGAGATATCTCAAATTCTGCATCCCTTGCAGTGCAAGATTTATCACTATTCTGCTTTTTTACCAAAATATTTTTCCATTATCTGTGAAATCTTTTCGGGAGATTTGTCATGTACCCCATCATCCCATATTGTTTTTAATTCCGATATCATCTTCTGATCATCAAGAATCTGTTGCTTTAATTTTTCAAGATTCTCTTTTGGATATGCAAGTCTTGGAATCATGAAATAGTTGTAGTTCATTCCCACCAAAACAAAATCATCTCCAGTCAATTTGATTTTAGAGGCGTATTTCATGATCTAATTTATTATTCTCCATATCGTCAACACGATTTAATCCCCTTACATACCGTCATACTCATCAATGAGAGAAACATCCTTGACTCTAGCATGTCAAGCATTTTACAATGGAAATACCATCACTGTTTAGCAATAATGAAAACTTGTGGTTGCCATACTTGTCGTTCAGTTCATTATCGTACCAGACATCATTTACAAATGTCATTTAGTTATAATCCTGAAATGAGTTTCCCTGGAACTATAGACATGTTTCATCATGGTTGTTGCTCTTTTCGAATATCTTTTTTTAATTCGTCATAGGATTCTCGATATTCCTTTTTCTTCAGATTCTCTGGAATTGTCTTGTTGTTCTTGTTTACTTGCGGTGTTTTTCCTTTTTTTAATTTTGTCATATTGTAAAGTATGCGAATCTGACATATATCATTGATCTATTTATGAGGTGAAGTATAATAAAATGAAAGTTACTGTCAAAGAGGATGTGATTGTCATTTGGAACCATAATGGCATATAGAACGGTAACACAAGATAATTGTCCTCATGATGCCAAGGCAATATTATTCATGATTCTCATTCATGTGTCTGTAATTGTAATAGCATCTTTTGTTACAGAACCAGTCAAGACCTCCCAAGTATTGCACATTATCTGATTTACCACAGTATTTGCATTTTATAGTGTGCTTCATACTCTTTTGACTTTTCATATTGCATATTCTTCTACTACTATTTGATTATCTTTTCTTTCCACAATTTTCAGAGCAAGTCTAGTAAGTATAGAAAATAAGACGCTTGAAGAAAAAAATTTAATGATCTATGACTAGTATTATAAATTCATAAAAAGAGATTCCATGTAGTTTCATTGTTTGATTGATGATTTTTATTATCTCTATCCCTCTTGCAAAAACTACAGTATTCCTCGGATGAATTACGATTAATTGGAGTTAAACAATCATGACAATATTTCATAAAGATCAGAAGTTAAACCAAGTATATGAGGAAATTAGAGATACAGTCATGATACTAGTTGATTCTTAATTGATCATGTTCATCATATTTTCTTTTACCACATGATTCACAAATCCAAAATACTCTGTAAGCATCCTCTTCACTTTCGTTTCTTTTTTCCATTATCCTATAACAATCAAAACATATTTCTGACTTCATTTTTCTATTGCTTTTGCTACCTGACCACGCTTGTACTCATTGTAATATCCAATAGAAGCATTAAGCTCTTTTAAGAACTCTTTATCTTCAAAATCTCCTGCTTCCAAGTCTGTCCAATATGTAAGAATGTCTTGTTTCAATAATACCAGTGTTTTTTCTTGCATGATTATAGTTAATTTCTCTATGATACATACCCATGGATAGACGATTTTTTAACAATTATTTCAAAAATAGTCCTGCAGAAATATTATAAATTATATGAAAGTATGAATTTATGAGCGCCAGGTAAGGGATTCGAACCCCTGCACGCTTGCGCGTAGCCGTTTTCGAGACGGCCGCCGTTCCACTTGGCTAACCTGGCAAGAAATCTT